>NZ_JAFRFW010000228.1:0-2375 GCF_017434145.1 Saccharopolyspora sp.
CCGCGCACAGATCGCCAATTTGCTGGACGGGGTCGCCGACCTCACCGCGGTCTTCCACGTGGCCGGTGTCTCCGCAGGTGACGCCCCGGTCGCCGACCTCACCGGCGAGCAGCTGGCGACGCTGCTGCGTTCGAAGCGGGATGCCGCTCGCCACCTGGACGAGCTCACCCGCGACCGTCAGCTGGACGCCTTCGTGCTGTTCTCCTCCGGCGCAGCGGCGTGGGGCAGCGGGAACCAGCCCGGCTACGCCGCCGCGAACGCCTACCTGGACGGGCTGGCCGAGCGCCGCCGCGCAGCCGGGCTGCCCGCGACCTCGATCGCCTGGGGCACTTGGGGTGCCGCGGGCATGGCCGCCGACGAGGAAGTGCGCGAGCGGCTGCGGCGCCAGGGTGTGGTGGCGATGCGCCCGCAGCAAGCGCTGGACGCCATGGGAGTGTCCATCATGGACGGGTCCGCGAGCGCGGTGGTCGCCGAGATGGACTGGGAGAAGTTCGCGCCCAGCTTCACCGCCACCCGTCCGAGCCCGCTGCTGGCCGAACTTCCCGAGGCCGCCGACGCACCGGCCGACGAACCCGAGTCCGAGGGCGGACTCCGCGAGCAGCTCGCCGAACTGTCCGCGGCCGAACGCTCCCGCGCCCTGCTGGATGTCGTGCGGCGCGAAGCCGCCGCGACGCTGGGCCACGCCGAGGCCGCGGACGTCCCCGCCGTGCGAGCTTTCAAGGACGTGGGTTTCGACTCGGTCACCGCCGTGCAGCTGCGCAACCGGCTGCGCACCACGACCGGACTGCCGCTGCCCGCGGCCGTCGTGTTCGACCACCCCACTCCGACGGCATTGGCGCAGCTGCTGGACAACGAGCTGTTCGGCGGTCCCGCGGATGAGGCGGACGCGGACCCGGACGCGCGGCTGCGCGAGGTGATCGGTTCGATCCCGCCGAGCAGGCTGCGCCGGGCCGGACTGCTGGACATGGTGCTGGCACTGGCCGACGACGCCGAGCCCGCCGGGGGAGCCGAAACCGCAACCGCGGGTGATTCCGGGAACACGGGCGATTCGGGGAGCACGGGCGACTCCGGGAGCGGGTCGGACGGCGGCTCGATCGACGACATGGACGCCGAGAGCCTGCTGCGGCTGGCCACCGGCGGGAGCGACTGAGCCCCGAGCGACCGGGCCGGCCCGGTTACCGGACGAGGCGCAACTGAGATCAACGCAGCGAGATTGAGGCTGAGAACGATGACCGGCGCGAACAACGAGTACGTGGAAGCGCTCCGCGCCTCGCTGAAGGAGACCGAGCGGCTGCGCGAGCAGAACCAGCGGCTCGGCGAGCAGAACCGGCGGCTGGTGTCCGCCTCGGTCGAGCCGATCGCGGTGGTGGGCATGGGCTGCCGGTTCCCCGGCGGCGTGGTCACCCCCGAGCAGCTGTGGGAACTGGTCGAGCAGGCCCGCGACGCCGTCGGCCCGTTCCCGGCGGACCGCGGGTGGGACCTCGAACGCCTCGCGGAAGGCGGCAGCCTGGCCCTCGAGGGCGGTTTCCTGGACGGAATGGCGGATTTCGACGCCGGATTCTTCGGGATCTCCCCGCGCGAGGCGGTCGCGATGGACCCGCAGCAGCGGCTGCTGCTGGAGACCGCGTGGGAAGCGCTGGAACGCGCGGGCATCGACCCGGTAGCGCTGCGCGGCTCCGAAACCGGCGTGTTCATGGGTACCACCGGCCAGGACTACGGCAAGGTCATCGAAGGCTCCGGCGAGGACGCCGCGGTGTACTCCACCACCGGGCACGCGGCTTGCGTGCTCTCCGGTCGGTTGTCCTACCTGTTCGGACTCGAAGGCCCGGCGATCACAGTGGACACCGGCTGCTCGTCATCACTTGTCGCGCTGCACCAGGCGGTCGGCGCGCTGCGGGCCGGGGAGTGCTCGCTCGCACTGACCGGCGGCGCTTCGGTGATGGCGACCTCCGGCCCGTTCGAGGCGTTCACCTCGCAGAACGGGCTGGCCGCGGACGGCCGCTGCAAGCCGTACTCGGACGCGGCCGACGGCACCGGCTGGGGCGAGGGCGCGGGCGTGCTCGTGCTGGAACGGCTCTCGGACGCGCAGCGCGGCGGGCACCCGGTGCTCGCGGTGGTGCGGGGTTCGGCGATCAACCAGGACGGCGCGTCGAACGGGCTCACCGCGCCGAACGGTCCCTCGCAGCAGCGGGTGATCCGGGCGGCGCTGCGCAACGCGAACCTGGAGGCGTCCGATGTGGACGCCGTCGAGGGGCACGGGACCGGTACCACGCTCGGCGATCCGATCGAGGCGCAGGCGTTGCTGGCGACCTACGGGCAGGATCGCACGGACCCGCTGCTGCTGGGATCGGTGAAGTCCAACATCGGGCACACCC
>NZ_JAFRFW010000229.1:0-3043 GCF_017434145.1 Saccharopolyspora sp.
GCGGTGCGCCAGCACCGGCACGGCGACCTCCTGCACGTCGTCCGGGACCACGTAGTCCCGGCCGGACAGCGCGGCCTGCGCCCGCGCGGCGCGGATCAGCTGCAGCGTCGAGCGCGGCGAGGCGCCCAGTCGCAGTTCCGGCAGCGACCGGGTGGCGCTGACGATCTCGATCACGTAGCGGCGCAGCTCGGTGCTCACGTGCACCTCGCGCACCGCCTGCAGCAGCGCGCGGATCCGGCCGCCGTCGGCGACCGGGCGCAGCTGGTCCATCGGCTCGTGCCCGGTGTGCTCGTCGACCATGGCCAGTTCGGCCTGCGGATCCGGGTAGCCGACCGACACGCGGGCGGTGAAGCGGTCCCGCTGCGCCTCCGGCAACGCGTAGGTGCCCTCCATCTCCACCGGGTTCTGGGTGGCGATGACCATGAACGGCGCTTCCAGCGGGTAGGTCTCGCCGTCGACGGTGACCTGGTTCTCCTCCATGCACTCCAGCAGCGCCGACTGGGTCTTCGGGGATGCGCGGTTGATCTCGTCGCCGACCACGATGTTGGCGAACACCGGGCCGGGCCGGAACTCGAAGGACTCCGCCTGCCGGGTGTACATCGCCACGCCGGTGATGTCGCTGGGCAGCAGGTCCGGGGTGAACTGGATGCGGTTCACGGTGCAGTCGATGGACCGGGCCAGCGCCTTGGCCAGCGAGGTCTTGCCGACGCCCGGCACGTCCTCGACCAGCAGGTGGCCTTCGGCGAGCAGGGTGACCAGTGCCACCCGCACGACCTCGGGTTTGCCGACCAGCACCTGTTCCACGTTCGCCGCGATCCGCTGCAGCGTCGAGTGCAGGCCGGCGATGGTGCCGGGTTCGGCCGGCTGTTGCGTGCCGCCGTCGCCGGAGCCGGGTTCGGCTTGCCCGCCACCGGCGTAAGCGGTGCCGGATGTGGGCATGTTGGGCGTCACGCAACCTCCAAGGTGCTGCTCCGGGCGCCGCGGCGAGTCACCTTCCGCGTGGGCCCTTCCGCGCGGGCGCTGTTCCGGCGCCGCAGGCGGGCGATCACGGCGATCGTCGGCTGATCGCGCGCTGAGCGTGCCTCCGCAGTGTGCCAAACCGGCGTCGGAGTCCGTACCGGTGCCGGTGGCCTGGCCGTTCCCCACCTTCCCCCACGCCCGACCCCCGGCATCCGCACGGGAGGGCGGGCCGGGTTGCCGGGGGAGATCCCGATCGGGTGTTTCGGCGCAGTCCGGTGCCGAGTGCCGCACCACGTCCCCCACCCCGCACCACTTGCGTTAAGAGGCCGTTTAGCTGGGCAAACGCCCGACTCGCCGCGGCGTGTCGGGCTCCGGTCCCGGTTGACGGTGGAGGGAAGTGGGGTACTGTGGCGCCCGGTGGGGCAAACGGGGGCTCCGCCCGGCTCCGGGGAGCGCCGAGGTGGCCCGGTGCGACCGCCGCTGGTGGCGCAGCGGCAGGCACCGCCGATCGCCCGTCGTTGCCGGAGTCGTCGGACCGTCGGGTCCGCGGGGGAGGTGGTCCCGGGATGTTCCTCGGTACCTACAGCCCCAAGCTCGACGACAAGGGGCGTCTGACGCTGCCTGCGAAGTACCGGGACGCACTGGCAGGGGGGCTGATGGTCACCAAAGGGCAGGACCACTGCCTCTACGTCTTCCCGCGTGCCGAGTTCGAGCAGCTGGCCCGCAAGGTCGCCGAGGCCCCGCTCACCAACGAATCCGTCCGCGCCTACCAGCGGTACCTGTTCGCGGGCACCGACGAGCAGCGCCCGGACGGGCAGGGCCGGATCCCGATCGCACCGGAACTGCGCCGCTACGCGGGACTGGACAAGGACTGCGTGGTGATCGGCGCGATCAACCGGCTGGAGATCTGGAACGCCGAACGGTGGCAGTCCTACCTCGACGAGCACGAGGAGAGCTACGCCCAAGCCAGGGAGGAGGTCCTGCCCGGGTTGTTCTAGCGGGACCGGTGGCGTCCGGCCTCGGTCCGCCTCGGCGTCCTGGTGCACCTTCCCCGGCACCAGGAGGCACGGGCGGGCTGGGACCAGGCGTGATCGGTGCCGCCGGGCGGGAACTTCCGCGAGGCCGCTGCGGCGCCGCGTTGGTGAGACAGCTGTGCAGGTGGACGAGCCTGCCGCCGCCGCAGGGGCGGTGGCGCGGACCAGGTATGCGGGAGGGAGGGACCGCAGTGACCGACGCATCGGAAGCCGGCGGATCCGCCCGCGATCGGCACGTTCCGGTGGCGCTGGCGCGCACGCTGGAACTGCTGGCGCCCGCGCTCGCCGACCGCCCCGCGGTCGCGGTGGACGCGACGCTGGGCATGGGCGGGCACGCGGAAGCGCTGCTGCGCGCGCACCCGCAGCTCACGCTGATCGGCCTGGACCGCGATCCGGAAGCGCTGCGGCTCGCGGGCCTGCGGCTGGCGGAGTTCGCCGACCGGCTGCACCTGGTGCACGCGGTCTACGACGAGTGGGCCGAAGTGCTCGACCGCCTCCAACTGCCCACTGTGGACGCGGTGCTGTTCGACCTCGGGGTCTCGTCGCTGCAGCTGGACGAAGCCGAGCGCGGATTCGCCTACGCCCGGGACGCGCCGCTGGACATGCGGATGGACCCGGGCGCCGGGCAGAGCGCGGCCGACGTGCTCAACACCTACTCCACCGGCGAACTGGTCCGGATCCTGCGCGACTACGGGGAGGAGCGGTTCGCCTCCAAGATCGCCGGCGCGATCGTGCGGGAGCGCGGCAAGGAACCGTTCGACCGCAGCGATCGGCTGGTGCGACTGGTCTACGACGCGGTGCCCGCGGCGAGCAGGCGCACCGGCGGGCATCCGGCGAAACGCACCTTCCAGGCGTTGCGCATCGAGGTCAACGCCGAGCTCGACGTGCTCGGGCGGGCGCTGCCCGCGGCGCTGGACTCGCTGGCCGGGGGCGGGCGGATCGTCGTGCTGTCCTACCACTCGCTGGAGGACCGCCTGGTCAAGCGGGCGATGGCCGAACTCGCCCGGTCCCGCACTCCGATCGACCTGCCCGTGGAACTTCCCGGGCAC
>NZ_JAFRFW010000230.1:0-3544 GCF_017434145.1 Saccharopolyspora sp.
GCTGCTGGAAGTGAAGTTCACCCGCTACTACGGGCACTTCGAAGGCGACGGGCAGGCGTACCGGGCCGGTGAGGTCGCCGAGGCGAAGAAGCACTCCGATTGCCTGCTGCGGTTCCGCGAGCACGTGCTCGGCCAGGCCCTGCTGGCCGGATCGGCACTGGACGCGGTGGATTCCGAGGTGGCGGCCCTGATCGAGGACTCGGTCACAGCGGCCCGCTCGGCGCCGAAACCGACCGCGGCGGAGCTCACCACCGACGTCTACGTCTCGTACTGAAGGAGGCCCGCACATGGCACGCACGATCAACTACCGCGAAGCGATCAGCGAGGCGTTGCTGCAGGAGATGCGCCGCGACGAGCGGGTCGTGGTGATGGGCGAGGACAACGCAGGTGGCGCGGGCGCGCCGGGCGCCGACGACGCCTGGGGCGGAGTGATGGGGGTGACCAAGGGGCTGTTCGACCAGTTCCCCGGCCGGGTGCTGGACACCCCGATCACCGAGTCGGCGTTCGTCGGTGCCGCGATCGGCGCGGCCACCCGCGGGCTGCGGCCGGTGGCGGAGCTGATGTTCATCGACTTCCTGGGCGTGTGCTTCGACCAGATCTACAACCAGGCGGCGAAGTTCCGCTACATGTTCGGCGGCAAGGCGGTCACGCCGGTGACCATCCGCACCATGTACGGCGCCGGGCTGCGCGCGGCGGCGCAGCACTCCCAGGCGCTGTACTCGATCTTCACCCACATCCCGGGGTTGAAGGTGGCGGTGCCGTCCTCGCCGTACGACGCCAAGGGGTTGATGACCGCGGCGATCCGCGACGACGACCCGGTGATCTTCTGCGAGCACAAGGCGATGTACGAGGTCTCCGGTGAGGTGCCGGAGGACAGCTACGCGCTGCCGTTCGGCGAAGCGAACGTCGTGCGCGAGGGCGAGGACGTCACGGTGGTGGCGATCGGGCGGATGGTGCAGGTCGCCGAGCAGGCCGCCGACCAGCTCGCGGGCGACGGCATCTCCTGCGACGTGCTGGATCCGCGCACGATCAGCCCGCTGGACACCGACACGATCTTGGAGAGCGTGGAGTCCACCGGCCGGCTGGTGGTGGTCGACGAGGCCACGCCGCGCTGCAGCGTGGCCGCCGACATCTCCGCGACGGTGGCCAAGGAGGCGTTCGGGGCGTTGCGGGCGCCGATCGAGATGGTCACCGCCCCGCACACGCCGGTGCCGTTCAGCGACGCGCTGGAAGACCTCTACGTCCCGGACGCGCAACGGGTCGCCAACGCCGTCAAAACCACCGCGAGCTACGAGGGGAGCCGTGCATGAGCGAGATCCAGCGGGTGGTCATGCCCAAGTGGGGCCTGTCGATGAGCCAGGGCAAGATCACCGAGTGGCTGGTGGCCGAGGGCGATTCGGTCCGCGACGGCATGGACCTCGCCGAGATCGAAACCGACAAGATCGCAGGCACTCTGGAGTCCACTCAGGACGGTGTGCTGCGCGCGATCGTGGCCGAGGCCGGCCAGGACGTGCCGGTCAGCGGCACGATCGCGATCGTGGCCCCGGCCGAGGTCGGCGCCGAGGAGATCGACGCGGCGGTCACCGAGGCGCGCGAGCAGCTGGCGTCCGGGGAGGTCGCCGAGGAGACCGGGCCGCGCATCGACACCGTCGAGGTCGGCGGCCGCAAGATCGCCGCGGCCGTGCTCGGGGACGCACCCGAGCCGGTGGTGCTGGTGCACGGCTACGGCGGGGACAAGAACTCGTGGCTGTTCGTGCAGGAGCCGCTCTCGGCGCGGGCCACGGTGCACGCGATCGACCTGCCCGGGCACGGCGAGTCGGTCAAGGACGTCGGCGATGCCGGGCTGTCCACGCTGGCCGATGTGGTGCTGGGCTACCTGGACGCGCGCGGCATCGGCAGTGCGCACGTGGTCGGGCATTCGCTCGGCGGGGCGGTGGCCGCGCAGCTCGCGGCCACCGCGGGGCAGCGGGTCAGTTCGCTGACACTGGTCGCCCCGGCCGGGTTCACCGCCGGCATCGACGCGGAGTTCCTGCGCTCGTTCGCGGCGGCCAACTCGCGGCGCGAGCTCAAACCGCAGGTGGCGAAGCTGTTCGCGGACCCGGAGCAGGTCACCCGGCGGCTGGTCGACGACCTGCTGAAGTACAAGCGCCTCGACGGGGTCACCGCGGCGCTGGAGGCGCTGCAGGCCACGCTGCTCGACGGTGACAGCCAGGCCATCGACACCGCCGGGCTGCTGGCTTCGGTGCAGGCACCGGTCACGGTGCTGTGGGGCCGCGACGACGCGATCCTGCCGGTGCCGCAACAGGATTCGGTGCGGGTGGTCGACGCGGCCGGGCACATGCTGCACATGGAAAACCCGGGCGAAGTCCGCGACGCCGTGCTGGCGCACCTGCCGGGCTGAGCAATCCGCACTCGGGGCCCGGCCGCTTCCCCGCGGCCGGGCCCCGCTGCTGCGCGGCCGGGCACCGAAGTGAAAGCCCGCGCACGGTTTACCGCCGCGGTGTGGCGCAGCACACTGGGGCGAATGCGTGAGGAGCGAACCCGTGCGCACTGACGAGAGCACCGACGCCTTGGAAACCGCCGTCCCGGCAGGTGCCGACCCCCGGGGCTACGCCCGCGAACTAGCCCGGATGCACGCCGACGCGTTCTCCGGCAACCGCCCGCGACGCCGCCCCCGCCGGGTGATCGGCAATTCTTGGAAGCGGCTGCTGGGCGCGGGCATGGACCCCGACCGTGCGCGGCAGGTGCGGCTGCTCGACGAAGGCGAGCTGACCCTGCGCCGCGAACGGTTCCGGCTGCCGGAGCTGCTGGAAACGCTGCGGGCGAGTCTGGCCGCGATCGCCGAGCAGTCGGCCACGATCATGGTGCTGGCCGACGGCGACGGGCGGGTGCTGTGGCGCGAGGGCAGCCCGCAGGTGCGCAAGCAGGCCGACCGGCTCGGCTTCGTGCCCGGCTCGGACTGGGCCGAGCGCACCGTGGGCACCAACGCGATCGGCACCGCGCTGGTGGTGCGCCACCCGGTGCAGGTGTATTCGGCCGAGCACTTCCTGCGCAGCCACCACCCGTGGACGTGCGCGGCCGCGCCCCTGCACGACCCCCGCGACGGGAGGCTCCTCGGCGCGGTCGACGTCAGCGGGCCGGCCGACACCGTGCACCCCAGCACCCTGGCCCTGGTCCACGCGGTCGCCGGCCTGGCCAAAGCACGCCTGTGGGAGCAGCACCGCGCCCACCTGGACCGGCTGCGCGCCGTCGGCACCCCCATGCTCGCCAAGCTGAACGGGCACGCGCTGGTGATCGACCACACCGGGTGGGTCGCCGCCTCCACCGGGCTCCCCCCGATCGACCGGGTGGCCCTGCCGGCCGACCTCGACCAGCCCCGCATCTGGCTGCCCGCGTTCGGGACCTGCCTGGTCGAGCCGCTGCCCGGCGGGATGCTGCTGCGCCTGTGCGGTGACGTTCCCACCACCAGCACCCGGGTGGTCCTCGACCTCCGGCGGCCCGGCCGCCCGACCCTGACCGTGCACCGGGAGTCGGCCAGCTGGAC
>NZ_JAFRFW010000231.1:0-3375 GCF_017434145.1 Saccharopolyspora sp.
GGCCGATCGGTTCACGCACGTCCAACACACGTAGCCGCCGCTGAGCCCGGCCGGTGACCGGCTCCCGCGCGCCGCCGCGCACCGCACGGCCCCGCCGCGAGCACGCAGCGCCGAACCGGAAGAATGTTCACCCGGAGGGGACCGCCGGGCGGTCCGAACGGCGCTGGAGCGTAGCGGCCGGCGAACGGCTGGAGGTGGACGTGGACGACCTGGTCATCCGGATGGACGGCGTCGGGGTCCGACGGGGCGGCACCGCGCTGGTGTCCGACGTGGACTGGTCGGTGGAGCTCGACGAGCGGTGGGTCGTGCTCGGCCCCAACGGCGCGGGCAAGACCACGCTGCTCAAGCTCGCGGGCGCCGAGGGCCATCCGTCGCAGGGCACCGTGGACGTGCTCGGCGAACGGCTGGGCCGCACCAACGTTTTCGAGCTGCGCCCGCGCATCGGCCTGTGCTCGGCGGCGCTGGCCGGCCGGATGCCCGGCGACGAGCAGGTGCGCGACGTCGTGGTCAGCGCCGGCTACTCGGTCGTGGGCCGCTGGCGCGAGGAGTACGACGCGATGGACACCGAGCGGGCGGCGGAACTGCTGGACCTGCTCGGCGTCGCGCACCTGGCCGAGCGCAGCTTCGGCACGCTCTCCGAGGGCGAGCGCAAGCGCGTGCTGATCTCCCGCGCCCTGATGACCGATCCGGAGCTGCTGCTGCTGGACGAGCCCGCCGCCGGCCTCGACCTCGGCGGCCGGGAGGACCTCGTCGGGCGGCTGTCCGCGCTCGCGATGGATCCGGACGCCCCAGCATCGGTGCTGGTCACCCACCACGTCGAGGAGATCCCGCCGGGCTTCACGCACGGCCTGATGATCCGCGACGGCGCGGTGGTCGCCCAGGGGCTGCTGGAAGACGTGCTCACCGAGGACAACCTGTCCAAGACCTTCGACCAGGACTTGGAGCTGCAGCGCAGCGGCGACCGCTACTTCGCCCGCAGGCGCGCCTGAGCGCTTCTCGCCGAGTGAACGGGCTCTTCGCCCAACCCAGTGGGCCCAGCGGTCCGTTCGCGACGGCCGGGCGGCCGATTGAGATCGATGACACTGACGCTGTCGTGGTCAGCGGGATAGCCTCCCCGCGAGCAGCAGTTCGACGAGGAGGTTGCGGCGTGGGCGAATTCGTCCGGTTCGAAGCAGCAGGCGCGATCGGCACCATCCGGCTGGACCGGCCGCCGATGAACGCGCTGAACCAGCAGATCGAGACCGAACTCAAGGAAGCCGCGGCCGAGGCCACCGAGCGCTCCGATGTCCGCGCCGTGATCGTGCACGGTGGCGAGAAGGTCTTCGCCGCCGGTGCCGACATCAAGGAGATGGCCGAGAAGTCCTACGCGGACATGGCCACCAAGGAGCAGCACGGCCTGTCCGCGGCGATGAGCGCGATCGGGGCCATCCCGAAACCGACGGTCGCCGCGATCACCGGCTACGCCCTCGGCGGCGGCCTGGAGCTGGCGCTGAGCTGCGACCGCCGGGTCCTCGGCGACAACGCCAAGGTCGGGCAGCCGGAGATCCAGCTCGGCGTGATCCCCGGCGCGGGCGGCACCCAGCGGCTGGCCCGGCTGATCGGGCCGAGCAAGGCCAAGGACCTCATCTACACCGGCCGGTTCGTCCGCTCCGACGAGGCGCTGCGGATCGGCCTGGTCGACGAGGTGGTGCCCGCCGACGACGTGTACCCGGCCGCGCAGCGCTGGGTGGAGCAGTTCGCGAACGGTCCGGCGCGTGCGCTGGCCGCGGCCAAGACGGCCGTCGACCGCGGGCTCGAGGTGGACCTGGAGACCGGGCTGCAGCTGGAGACCCAGGTGTTCACCGCGTTGTTCGCCACCGAGGACCAGAAGACCGGGATGCGTTCGTTCGTGGAGAACGGGCCGGGCAAGGCCGAGTTCACCGGCCGGTGACCGGAAGTGGCGGGCCGGGGTCGCCCGGCCCGCCCGAGTACGTCCACGATGCCGCGGCCTTCGGGTAGCCGTCGGCGGAGTTCGGTCACGAAGAAGGCTCACCACGGCCGGAACGCGCGTCGGAATCGGCTGCGCCCTTCGCAATAGCAGCTGTGCCCTTCGCAATAGCAGCTGCGCCCTTCGCAACAGCAGGTCGCGCACTTCGCGAATGGCGGCTCGGGCCGCGCAAGCAGCACCATGGCTCGAGCCACCCATCGCCGCGGCCGCCGCGGGAGGACGCACACGTGAGCACCGAAGCCCCGCGCGATCCGACGCCGCACCCGCACGCCACCGCCGGAGAGGTACGAGCGGCGGGCGCCGACCCGAAACTCGCCAACGTGCTCTACCACGACTGGGAAGCACGCACCTACGACGAGAAGTGGTCGATCTCCTACGACCGGCGCTGCGTGGACTACGCGGTCGGCCGGTTCCGCGCGGCCACCGGCGGCACCGGCGCGCACCGGCACGCGCTGGAACTGGGCTGCGGCACCGGCTTCTTCCTGCTGAACCTGATGCAGGGCGGCATCGCCGAACGCGGCTCGATCACCGATCTGTCCCCCGGCATGGTCGAGGTCGCGCTGCGCAACGCGGCCTCGCTCGGGCTGAGCGTGGACGGCCGGGTCTGCGACGCCGAGTGGATCCCGTACGGCGACGAGGGCTTCGACCTCGTGGTCGGGCACGCCGTGCTGCACCACGTCCCGGACGTGCCCGCGGCGATGCGCGAAGTGCTGCGAGTGCTCAAACCCGGCGGCCGGTTCGTGTTCGCGGGCGACCCGACGCGCATCGGAGATTTCTACGCGCGTCGGCTCGGGCGGCTGACGTGGTGGCTGACCGCGAACGCCACCAAGCTGGCGCCGTCTTGGCACCGCGTGCGGCCGGAGCCGGACGAGTCGTCCCGGGCCGCGGCTTTGGAGGCGGTAGTGGACGTGCACACGTTCGTGCCGTCCGAGCTGGAGCGGATGGCACTCGGCGCGGGCGCGGCGGACGTGCGGGCCACGACCGAGGAGCTGTCGGCCGCGGTGTTCGGCTGGCCGGTGCGCACCTTCGAAGCCGCCGTGGCCGCGGACAAGCTCGGCCGGGCTTGGAGCATGTTCGCCTACCGCGCCTGGCAGCAGCTGTCCTGGGTGGACGCGAACCTGCTGGCGAAGCTGCTGCCGCGCGACCTGTTCTACAACGTGCTGATCACCGGCAGGAAACCGGATTCCACCGCCGCCTTCGAGCCCGGTTGACGGACTCCTTCGCTCGACCCCGGACGAACGCCCCCTTCGCTCCGCGACGACACGTCGCGCGCGGGCGTGTCGGCTACCCCGGCACGTTCCGAGTGAAGGTCGCCTTCGCCCAATCTATTGGGGCGAACGGTCCGTTCACTCATCGCGGGCGCGGGTGCGGAACACGGGCCGGTTAGA
>NZ_JAFRFW010000232.1:0-7744 GCF_017434145.1 Saccharopolyspora sp.
GCGACGGCGGTCTTGCCGACACCGGCCTCGCCGAGCAGCACCGGGTTGTTCTTGGTGCGCCGGGCGAGCACCTGCATGATGCGCTCGGTCTCCTGCTCCCGGCCGATCACCGGGTCCAGGTCGTTGTCGGTGGCGCGCTTGGTCAGATTCGAGCCGAACTGGTCGAGCGTCGTGGCGGAGGACGGCTGGCCGCCGCCCCGCGCGCCGGCGCCGGAGGGCTCCGCGCCACCGCCGGTCGAATCCGACAGCAGCTGCAGCACCTCCTCGCGCAGCCGGTCGAGGTCGGCGCCGAGCTTGATCAGGACCTGGGCCGCGATGCCCTCGCCCTCGCGGAGCAGGCCGAGCAGGATGTGCTCGGTGCCGATGTGCTCGTGGCCGAGTTGCAGCGCCTCGCGCAGCGACAGCTCCAGCACCTTCTTGGCACCGGGGGTGAACGGCAGGTTCTCGGCCGGTGAGCGCTCGCCCCGGCCGATCGTCTCCTCGACGTCCCGGCGCACATCTGCGCGGTCCAGCCCCGACGACTCGAGCGCCTTGGCGGCGACACCCCCGCCCTCCTGGATCAAGCCCAGCAGGACGTGCTCGGTGCCGATGTAGCTGTGGCCGAGCTCCCGGGCCTCTTCCTGGGCCAGGACGACCACCCGCCTAGCGCGGTCGGTGAACCTCTCGAACATTCGCACTCCCCTGACCGCCGTGGCGGTCGACGTGACTCCGGCCGCTGGCCGGCCAGTGCAACTGGTGGCCGCTCGCGCGGCCGGTCTTGCTGGTCTAACTCGGGACCGCTGGTGCGGTCGGGCTTTCTTGTCGTCGACTCCCCTGGTTAACGGACGGGCCCGTCCGACCATTCCAGATGAAGCGATCTACGGGGGCGTGTTCGTCCCTGGCGAACAGGCCCCGGGCGGCCGCTCGCGGCTCGCCTGCCGCTCCGGCAGCGGCCGCACCGCCGCAGAGCGGCAGGTCAGGCCGGGTCATCGGGTCCGCGCGCCCGGAGGCCAGGGCTCCGGAACCTCGGGGCCGTGGTGTCTCAATGACCGGAACGGAAGCGCCGGAGCACTTGGTGGTTCGGCGCACGGCCAGCTGGGGAACGGCGCCCACCGCGCGGACAACGCACCCGGACTCCCCGCGCATTCCCGCGCCGACGTCGCTGCCTGCGAGAGTGACAGTCCTCCCAGCGAGGCTGGGTTCCTGCCCGCCACGAGTGGTATGTGGCACGGCAGGGCCGTCCGGCCATCGCGCTCGCAGCGCCGATGTTCCGGCCGCCGGACCGCCCTGTGATAGTCCTGCACTCGTTGGAAATTGCCCGGATGCAGGACCAGCCGGTGAACCGGCCCGCACCCGGCCCGATCCGGCGAAGGTGGAGCGCATGGCGCAGCAGGTCGCGGTGATCATCGGTAGCGGCGGGATTGGATCGGCCATCGCCCGGCGCTTGGGCCCCGCAGCACACCTGCTGATCGCCGACCACGACCGGCAAACCCTGCACTCGGCGGCGACCGAACTGGACGGCGCGGGATGCACCACGACCACCGCGCACGTCGACGTCGGCTCGCCGGAATCGGTCACCGCGCTCGCCAGGCAGGCGGATTCGCTCGGCGAGGTCGGCTCCGTGGTGTACACCGCCGGGCTCTCGCCGGTGCAGGCCGATGTGTCCGCGGTGCTGACCGTGGACCTGCTCGGCGTCGCGCTCGTGATCGAGGAGTTCGCCGAGGTCATCGCGCCCGGTGGTGCGGGCGTGGTGATCGCCAGCATGGCCGCGCACGGCCATCCCGGGTTCGCGCCCGAGCTCGCCGGGCAGCTGGCCACCGCACCCGCAGCCGAGTTGCTGTCGCTGCCGGTCACCGACCCCGCGGGCTTCGCCGACCCCGGGCACGCCTATTCCTTCGCCAAGCGGGCCAACCTGCTGCGCGTGCAGGCCGCCAGCCGCACGTGGGGCGCGAACGGAGCCCGGATCAACTCGATCAGCCCCGGCATCATCGAGACCCCGATGGGACGGGCCGAGCTGGCCGGGCGAAGCGGCCCGGACATGCGCGCCATGATCGCCGCGTCGAACGCGGGCCGTCCCGGAACCGCCACGGAGATCGCCGAGGCGGCGGCGTTCCTGCTCGGCCCCGCGGCGAGCTTCATCTCCGGAACCGACCTGCTGGTAGACGGCGGCGCCGTCGCCGCGTTCAGCTGACGCAGCTCAGTCCGGCACCGACCGAGAGGTTGCGCGCATGACGCCTCAGCACCCCTACCAGGACGCCGCGCTCGACGTGGATCAGCGGGTGGCCGATCTGCTGTCCCGGATGGACCTGGCGGACAAGGCCGGGCTGCTGTTCCAGCCCATGGCCGACGTGGGCGACTTCGACCGGCCCGGAACGTTCGGCACGCCTTCCGTGCGCACCCTGCTGCAGCGGCGCATCACGCAGATGAACGTGCTCGAGGTGTCCTCGGCGCGCGAGACGGCCGAGTGGCACAACGCCTTGCAGCGCGCCGCCCGCGAGCACCCGCTCGGCATCCCGGTGACGATCTCCAGCGACCCGCGGCACTCGTTCACCGACAACCCGGCCGCGGCGTTCCTGGCGGGCCCGTTCTCGCAGTGGCCGGAGCCGCTGGGGTTCGCCGCGCTCGGGTCCGCCGAGCTCGTCGAGCGCTTCGCGGAGGTCACCCGCCGGGAATACCTGGCGGTCGGCATCCGCACCGCGCTGCACCCGCAGCTCGACCTCGCCACCGAACCGCGGTGGGCGCGCCAGAACGGCACCTTCGGCGAGGACGCCGACACGGTCGCCCGCTTGGGCGCCGCCTACGTGCGGGGTCTGCAAGGGCCGGCCGGCGCCGGTGTGTCGGCCATGGTCAAGCACTTCCCCGGCGGCGGACCGCAGCGGGACGGCGAGGATCCGCACTTCCCCTACGGCCGTGAGCAGGTCTATCCGGGCGGGTGCTTCGATCAGCACCTGGAGCCGTTCCGCGCGGTCATCGACGCGGGTGCCGCGCAGGTCATGCCGTACTACGGGATGCCGGTCGGCACCGAGCTCGAGGAAGTCGGGTTCGGTTTCAGCAGGCAGGTGCTGACCGGTCTGCTGCGCGAGGATCTCGGCTTCGACGGAATCGTGTGTTCCGACTGGGGAATCCTCAGCGACATGTGCTGGGGCGTCGAGCACCTCTCGCACGCCGAGCGGATGCGCAAGGCCCTGGAGGCCGGGATCGACCAGTTCGGCGGGGAGTCGAGCACGGACGTACTGATCTCCCTGGTCGAGTCCGGCGCGGTCAGCGAGCGTCGCTTGGACTCCTCGGCGCGCCGGGTGCTGCGCGAGAAGTTCCGCCTCGGCTTGTTCGACGACCCGTTCGTCGACGCCGGACGCGCCGCGGCGGTCGTCGGTGCCGCCGACGCCCGCGAGCAGGGGCTGGACGCGCAGGCGGCCGCGCACGCGTTGGTGCAGAACACCGCAGGCTCGGCCGCCGGTCTACCGCTGCGTTCCGGGATCAAGGTCTACGCCGAGAACGTCGATCCGGCCGCGCTGCGCGGCCGCGCCCAGGCGGTCGGAAGGCCGGAGGAGGCCGACGTCGCGATCTTGCGGCTGACCGCGCCGTGGGAGCAGCGCGGCACGCCGGGTGACCTGGAGAGCTTCTTCCGCGCCGGTTCCCTCGCGTGGTCCGCCGAAGAGCTCGACCGCATCGGCCGGATCGCCGCCGCGGTGCCGACCGCGACCGTCGTGCACCTCGACCGGCCCGCGCTGCTCGGCCCCCTCGCCGAGGCCGTGTCCGCGCTGGTGGTGGAGTTCGGTGCCTGCGACGAAGCGGTCGCGCGGGTGCTGTTCGGGGAGGCCGAACCGCGCGGCCGACTGCCCTTCGACATCCCTTCGTCGGCCGAGGCGGTCGAGGCGAGCAGGCCCGACGTCGCGTTCGACACCGCCGAACCCGCGTACCGGTTCGGGCACGGCCTGCGCTACGGCTGATCGGCCGCGCCGACACGCCCGCGCGCCGCTCGATCAGTGCCGTTCGGTCAGCCGCTGCTGCCAGCCGATGCGCGATAGGTCCAGGTGAAGGGGTCGAAGCCGCGTCGCGCGGCTCCGGACGACCCCGGCGGAGCCTGTTGTTCGCCACCGCCGATGCGCATACTTGATCGGCCAAGGACACCGCAGTCCGCGTCCGGCACCGGGCGCGGCAGCGAGGAGGAACATGACGGGCAACGACGGCCGCCGGCTGCGCTCGCAGGACTGGTTCGACATCCCGGGCGATCCGGGCACGAGCGTGCTGATGCTCGAACGGTTCCTCAACTACGGCCTGTCGCGGGCCGAGCTGCAGGCGGGCAAGCCGGTGATCGGGATCGCGCAGACCGGTTCCGACCTGTCCCCCTGCAACCGCCACCACCTGGAGCTGGCGCAGCGGCTGCGGGAGGGCATCCGGGAAGCGGGCGGTGTCGCGATGGAGTTCCCGGTGCACCCGATCCAGGAGACGGCGCGGCGCCCGACCGCGGCGCTGGACCGCAACCTGGCCTACCTGGGGCTGGTCGAGGTGCTGCACGGCTACCCGCTCGACGGAGTGGTGCTCACCACCGGCTGCGACAAGACGACACCGGCGGCGCTGATGGCGGCCGCGACCGCCGACCTGCCCGCGATCGTGCTCTCCGGCGGTCCGATGCTCAACGGCTGGGTGGACGGCGGCCGCTGCGGTTCCGGCACCGTGCTGTGGGCCGCGCGCAAGAAGTTCGCCGCCGGCGAGATCGACGAGGACGGCTACTGGAACCTCGTGTCGGCCGGCACTCCCTCGGCCGGGCACTGCAACACCATGGGCACGGCTTCGACGATGAACGCGCTGGCCGAGGCGCTCGGCATGAGCCTGCCCGGCAACGCCGCGATCCCCGCGCCGCACCGGGAACGCGCCGAGATGGCCTACCGGACGGGGCTGCAGGCCGTCGAGCTGGTCCGCGCCGATCGCAAGCCGTCGCAGGTGCTGACCAGGGACGCCTTCCACAACGCGATCGTGGTCAACTCCGCGCTGGGCGGGTCGTCGAACGCGCCGATCCACCTCAACGCGATCGCCCAGCACGCAGGGGTCGGACTCACGCTCGACGACTGGGAGCGGATCGGGCAGGAGGTCCCGCTGCTGCTGAACATGCAGCCGGGCGGCACCTACCTCGGCGAGGACTTCCACCGCGCCGGAGGCGTGCCCGCGGTGCTGGCCGAACTCGCCGACGGCGGCCTGCTGCGCACGGACGCGGTGACGGTCAACGGCTCCACCATCGCCGAGAACCTTCCCCGCAGCGGCACCGCGGACCCCGACGTGATCCACCCGTTCGCTGCGGTGGCGGGCTCGCCGGGCGCGGGTTTCCGGGTGCTGCGCGGCAACCTGTTCGACTCGGCGATCATGAAGACCAGCGTGATCTCCGCGGAGTTCCGCGCCCGCTACCTGTCCGACCCCGAGTCGCCGAACGCCTTCACCGCGCGCGCGATCGTCTTCGACGGGCCGGAGGACTACCACGAGCGCATCGAAGATCCCGGCTTGCGGATCGACGCGGATTGCATCCTGGTGATGCGCGGGTCCGGCCCGCTCGGGCACCCCGGATCGGCGGAGGTCGTCAACATGCAGCCACCTGCCGCGCTGCTCGGCGCGGGCGTCGAGGAACTCCCGTGCATGGGCGACGGCAGGCAGTCCGGCACCTCCGGATCGCCGTCAATCCTCAACGCGGCGCCGGAGGCCGCGGCCGGTGGACGGCTGGCGATCCTGCGCACCGGCGATGCCGTCCGGGTCGACCTGAACGCCGGGCGGGTCGACGTGCTGATCGGCGAGGACGAGATCACGCAGCGTGAACGAGAACTCGCCGACGCCGGTGGTTACCCGGTGCGACCGCACCAGACGCCGTGGCAGCAGATCTACCGCGAATCCGTTTCGCAGCTGGACGACGGCGGTGTGCACACCAGCGCGCTGCCCTACCGCGAAGTCGGACGGCGGGAGAACCTCCCGCGTTACAACCACTAAACGGTTGAAACAGCGGCTCGGACAGATTCACCCGGCGCAGTTGGATCGCCGGGAGAAAACAGCCTTTTCCGCCGTCCGCGGTAGTTTGCCAGTCCCCATGCGCGAGCGCCGCCACTCCTGCGACGTCTTCGCGGACGCCGCAGGAAATGGCGGAGTTCGACCAGTGCCGGAAGGCGGCCGGAACGGGCTCGCGAATCCGCCCGACGAAATCGCGGAGGTCAGCGCCGTGCGACCTGCCGTTGCAGGTCAGCGTCGTGCGACCTGCCGTTGCAGGTCGTCGAGCACGAGGTTGGCCGCGATCGGCCCGAGCCCGAGGAACCAGGTGCCGTCCGGAACCTCGACCGCGTTGCCCGCACGCACCGCACCCAGCGCAGGCCACTGCGCCGAGCCGATGACGTCGTTCATCTGGCCGCGGGCGTTGTCGCCGTAGGCCGCGTAGAACAACAGGTCGCCGTCGGCCTGACCGACCTGCTCCCGGCTGACCCGGGTGAAGGTCGTGTCCGCCTGCTGGTTCTGCGGCCGGGCGAACCCGGCGTCGGCGAGGATGCTGCCGATGAACGAGCCCTTGCCGTAGAGCCGGATGTCGCCGGGGACGAACCGCAGCATGCTGACCCTGGTGCGCCCCGGATCCCCTGCCTGCGCGCCGATCGCGGCCGCGCGCTGCCGGTACTCGCCGAGGATGCGCTGCGCTTCGGCCGGTTTGCCCAGCGCTTCGGCGTCCAGCAGGAAGTTCTGCTGCCAGGTCTTGCCGGTGGTCTCGGCGAACACGGTCGGCGCGATGGCGCTGAGCTGGTCGTAGCGCTCGCCGTCGCGGACCTTGCTGGACAGGATCAGGTCCGGCTTGAGCGCGGCGATCCGCTCCAGGTTCGGCGAGCCGATCGTGCCCACGATCTCCGGTTTGCCCGCCTGCTGCGCCAGGTACGGCGGTACCGAGCCGCCCGCGTCCGGCTGCACGACACCGACCGGCCGGACGCCGAGCGCGAGGGACGCGTCGAGTTCGCCCGTGTCCAGCACCACCACCCGCCGCGGTTCGCCCTTGATCGTCGTTTGCCCCATGGCGTGCTCGACCACGCGGTCTCCCGGCTGGGGAGCCGCCTGATCGGCGGGCTGCGCGCCGCATGCCGCGGCAGCGGTCAGGGTCAGTGCGGCGGTGGCCACGGCCAGCAGGCGTCTTGGTCGGAACATGCTGCTCCTTTTAAGTCTCGAACAAGCTCGGCGAGCCTAACCTAACCATTCATCTTGCATAGTGATCGAGAGCCGAATCACGATCGGAGCAACGGATCGCCGAGCGCACCGGGAGCAGACGCGGAACTTCGTTGAACGAATCAAATGGAACGCGATTCCCGCCGAGCGCGCGCGATCCGAAAACGTTCCACATCCGGCGAACCGAGTCCGCCGCGCAATCGAATCCCGGCCCGCTTGTCCGCCGCGGGAAAAATTGTCGATCTTGTTCGGCGAGTTCGCCCCAGGTGATCGCGCTGAGCGCGGACACGACGCGCGGCGCGGAGGAATCCGGGGTGTTGAAAACCGCGGCGACGATGATTACCGTGCGTTCTCGACCAGGGTAGGCAAACCTAACCAGCCCTTTCCTGTCCGGCCGCAGACGACGACGCACGGCCGTGGCTCAACACAGCGAGACAGCACACCGCCGCCGGTGCGACGCCGCGCGCGGTGCGTTGCCGCACGACCCGAGCACGAGGAGACCCCGACGTGACGATCCGCACCGAGCTCGCGGGCGGCGGCAGCGGGCCGGCGAACCTGCGCCCGCTGCTGGCGACCGCGCTCGACGCCC
>NZ_JAFRFW010000233.1:0-8739 GCF_017434145.1 Saccharopolyspora sp.
AAGCCCGAGCACGCCGGCACCGAGCTTGAGGAGCCCGTAAAGGTGAGCGCGGCCGTGGACGGCGAGTCGCTGGACGCCGCGGACCGGGTCGCGCCGAGTTGGACCGAACCCGTCGCGGCCGCGGCCGCGCGGCCGTTCGGCGGCCGGATGGGCAGGCACGCGCAGGTCGGCAGGCAGTGGTTCTGGACGCCGCTGCGGGTGGTGCTGCTGCTGGCGATGGTGACGCTCTCGGCGGCCTACCTGTTCAAAGCGCCGTGCCTGCAGACTTACGACACGTCGCAGGGTCCGCAGCTGGACTGGCGGCACGGCAAGCAGTACACGGCGATGTGCTATTCGGACGTCATCCCCCGGTTCGGCATGGGCGATCTCGCCCCGGACGGGGTGTTCCCGTACAAGACGCCGTGGACGCAGAGCCCCGGGGCGACCCAGCCGGACCGGTACATGGAGTACCCGGTGGTCACCGGCGTCTTCCAGTGGGTCAACGCGAAGATCGCCGACGGCTGGTCGACGCTGGCCGGACTCGGCTGGCTGCCTTCCGCGCTGATCACCGTCGTGTACTTCAACGTCACCGCGTTCTGGCTCACCGCGGCGTGGCTGAGCACGGCGTGGGCGGTGCTGCTGCTGGGCGGGCGACGACCGTGGGATTCGGCGCTGGTGGCGTTGTCACCGCTGGCGTTCGTGCACGCCTTCACCAACTTCGACGCGCTCGCCGTCGCGCTCGCGACCGGCGGGTTGCTCGCGTGGTCGCGGCGACGACCGGGTTGGGCCGGGGCGCTGATCGGGCTGGGCGCCGCGGCGAAGCTCTATCCGCTCCTGCTGCTCGGGCCGCTGCTGGTGCTGTGCCTGCGTTCCGGGAGGTTGCGGGACGGCGGACGAGTGCTGCTCTCGACCGCGGTGGCCTGGCTGATCGTGAACGTGCCGATCTTGGCGCTGTACCCGAGGGGCTGGAGCGAGTTCTACCGGCTCAACGGCAGCAGGTCCGCGGACCCGGACTCGCTGTACAACGTGCTGTACCACTACACCGGCTGGGCCGGGTTCGACGGTCCGCTGGCCGCTGGCCAGGTGCCGGTGGTGCTCAACGCGGTCTCGCTCGGCGTGTTCGCCCTCGCCTGCGCGGGAATCGCCTGGCTCGCGCTGGCCGCGCCGGTGCGCCCGCGGCTGGTGCAGCTGTGCTTCCTGGTCGTGGCGGTGTTCCTGCTGACCAACAAGGTGTGGAGCCCGCAGTACTCGCTGTGGCTGGTGCCGCTGGCGGTGCTGGCGGTGCCGCGCTGGCGGTGGCTGCTGAGCTGGATGATCGCCGATGCGGCGCTGTGGGCACCGCGGATGTACTACTACCTCGGCACCGGCAACAAGGGACTGCCGGAAGGCTGGTTCCTCGGCGCCGTGCTGGTGCGGGACGCGCTGGTGATCGCGCTGTGCGTGCTAGTGGTGCGGGAGATCCTGCGCCCGAAGACGGATCGGGTGCGTACCTCGCTCGAACCCGCGGGCGCGCACGAGCGTCCGGCCGTGCACGACCCGTCCGGTGGCGTGCTCGACGACGCACCGGACCGGTTCACGCTGCCGTGGCCGCATCGCTTGACGAAGCGGCTGTCCGAAGGGGCGCGCGCCGCCGTCGGCGGTCCCGCGCCGTTCAAGTGAGCGGCTCGTCCACCGAGTTCCGCGCGCCGAGGAATGCCACGAACAATCCGGCCAGCAACACGGCCCGGCCCCACACCCCGATCATCAGGGCTTGCGCGGTGAACCCGTCGTTGATCCCGGTCGGCGAGTACATCCACGGGAAGATGCTCAACCCCATCGCCAGGTCCGCCAGCAGGTAGCCGACGATCCAGCCCCAGCGCACCCGGACCAGCACGAAGAACGGCAACAGCCACAGCGTGTACTGCGGCGAGTGCACCTTGTGCAGCAGCAGGAATCCGCACAGCATCGCCGCCGACACCTGCAGCCAGGGGAACGTCCCCGCCCGCAGCTGCATCCGCCGTCCGATCAGGCAAGCCGCGGCGAACGAGCCGAGCATCAGCAGCGGGGACGCCACGCTGACCGCGGACTGGAACCCGTCGGCGTCGGCGAACGAGCGGAAACCCCAGTACCAGATGGAGTTCGTGCTCAGGTCCACCTCGCGCTGCGACTGGAACTGGAACGACGCCAGCCAGCCGCGGAAGCCGGCCAGCGCGAACGGGAGGTTGACCAGCAGCACCGTTCCCGCCGCGGCGGCGACCACGGCGAGCGCACCGCGCAAGTCGTAGCGCTTGCCCGGCGGCAGCCCGGATGGCAGCTCAGCGCCGCGGCGGCCACCGGTGAGCACGTACAGCGCGAGCGGCAGCACGAACAAGCCCGGGTAGATCTTGCACGCGAACCCCGCTCCGAGCAGCACCGATGCCCAGAACGCGCGCTTGCGCAACGGCATCGAAGTGCACCGGTGCACGACGAACACCGCCGCGGTCGCGCCCCCGACCGCAGGCAGGTCCCAGTTGTGGAACGCGTACAACACCAGCGGCGGACCCAGCGCCCACAGCAGCGCGCGCCACCGGCTCAACCGCCCCAGCCACCAGGCGACCGCCAGCCCGAACGGGGCCATGAGCAGCGCCGATGCGGCCAGGAAGCCGGCATCGGTGTGCACCAGCAGCGCCCCGAGCCAGATCAACAGCCCGGACAGCACCGGGTATTCGACGACACCGCCGTGCAGCGAACCGTCCTCGTCGATTCCGCCGTGCACGTACGGGAAGGTGTGCCGGTCGATGTCCCGGCCGATCCACAGGTTCTGGATGTCCGAGTAGCAGCCGTCCCGGTAGGAACGCTCCTGGTAGGACGGTTCGGAACGGCCCCACTCGTCGAACTCCGGCCCGGTGCAGCGCGCCTTGTTCGCGTACCCGGCCGCCATCGTCAACGCGGTCAGCAAGCACAGCAGGGCCAGCGCTGCGAAGGTGAGCCGCCGCGCGGTGCGGCTGGGATCGGGGACGTCGAAGATCGGGGCGGTCGGGAGCTGCTCGCGCATCGATGTCCTTCCCGCCGCTTCGGCTCCGGGCGGTCGGGGGCGCGCCCGCGGAACCGACCCTAACGGGCGATCGGGACGATCAGCCGCCGACCTTGCTCCGCAGGAACTCGATGTCCGCGGCCTGCCCCTCGCCCGGCGTCTCCACCACGACCGGCGCACCGGCGCTGCGGCACACTTCGGCCAGCACGTCCGGGTCGATCTCGCCCGCACCGATGTTCGCGTGCCGGTCCCGCGAGGAGCCGAAACCGTCCCGCGAGTCGTTCAGGTGCACCAGGTCGATCCGCCCGGTGATCGCCTTGACCCGCTCGACGATGCCGGGCAGGTCCTCCCCCGCCGCGTGCGCGTGGCAGGTGTCCAGGCAGAACCCGGCGCCGAACTCGCCGACGGCGTCCCACAACCGGGCCAGCACGTCGAACCGGCGGGCCATCGCGTTCGCCCCGCCCGCGGTGTTCTCGATCAGCACCGGGACCTCGAACCCGCCTTCGGCGGCCTGCCGCTCGAACAGCTTGCGCCAGTTCGCGATGCCTTCGGCCGGGTCGTCGTCCTTGGTCACGTGCCCGCCGTGCACGACCAGGCCCTGCGCGCCGACTTCGGCCGCTGCCTTGGCCTGCTGGGTGACCGCCTTGCGGGACGGGATGCGGATGCGGTTGTTCAGCGAGGCGACGTTGATGACGTACGGGGAGTGCACGAACACCGCGAGTTCGCTGTCCCGCAGCTGGGCGGCCTGCGGGTGCGGCTTCGGGGCTTTCCAGCCCTGCGGCTCGGACAGGAAGAACTGCACGACCTCCGCACCCCGCTCGGTGGCGGCGGTCAGCGGGTCGTCGTCGCGGACGTGGGCCCCGATGCGCATGGCCGCAGCTTACGAGCGAGCCCGGACAGCGCGGCGGCCGGACCCGGCGCCGGATTCCCAGGATGCGGATTCCGCCGGTTTTTCACTGCACTGGCCGTCACTCAGCGCGCTGATCCACGTTATTTTCACCGGAGGGTGTTAATCGCTGTCACGCGGCGGTGATCTTCGGGGAGGAACCATGAGCGACGGCCTGGCCGCCGATCAGCAGTCGAACGCGCAGGTGAACCCACTGGTCAGCGAACGTCCGCCGAGCAAGGCGATGGGCCGGGTGCTCGCCGCGGGCGCGGCAGGAGCGTTGGTCACCGCGAGCACCCTGCTCGGCGCGGGTACCGCGAACGCCGCCGGCTCCGCGGTGATCGAGCAGTGCACCGGAAGCACCGACAGCAGCGAGTTCGGCCAGCGCATCGTGGCCAGCCCGGCCGCGCTGGACGCGAAGGTGGAGCAGGCCGTGCTGCTGGCGTTCCCGCTGCAGTTCGACCTCGCCAAGCAGGCGAAGGAGGAGTTCAGCGGCAGCGGGTCGGTCGGCCTCGGCACCGTCGGCGAGGAGACCCAGACCTTCTCCGGCCAGAACCTCGCGGACGCTTTCGCCGGGCAGATCGAAGGTCTCTCCGGGCTGCAGGACAAGGGCTCCGAGGTGAGCACCCACGTCCGCAACCTCGCCGCGCTCGGCTGCATCGGCGGCGCGCGGGTGCCGGGTCAGGAGCAGCCGCCACCGCCGCCACCGGAGCCCGCGCCCGAACCCGAGGAACCCAGCGAGCAACCCGCACCACCGTCGGCCGAACCCGACGTTCCTGCGGACGACGAGACTTCCGCGCCGGTCGCGGCGCCGGGCACGCCGCGCGCCGACCCGCGCGTCGGGACTTCCGCGCCGGTCGTCGTGGTGCCGCCGAACTACGGCTCGGCCGCGCCCGGAACACTGCCGCCGTGGGCGCAGTCGCAGTTCGGCGCGGCACCCGGATTCGCCCCGAACGTGGGTGACCTGCGCGAACAAGCCGCCGCGAAGCAGCGCGAGCAGCGGGAGAACGCCGCGCAGCAAGAGGTCCGCGCCGCGGGCAAGGCCGAGACACTGCCGGCCGGGCAGGACAACCGAGTCGCGCTGCCGGTGCTCATCGCCGCGATCTCGCTGGCCGGGGTGACCGCCGCGCTGGTGCGCACCTGGGTGCTGCGCCGCGCCTGATGCGGAATTGCTTGCGGCCGGCCGCCTCGCCGACCGGCCCGGAAACCTTGAGGCACTCGTACCCACCGGACCGGCGCGCGGCGCACCCGCCACGCGGTCCTGTCGGGGCAGGTTGCTAGCCTGGTCGACGTTCGTGGACGCGAACGACCCTCCTGCCACGGAAAGTCCGTGGCCGTGAGTCCACAGGAGGTGAGTGGTCCTCATGCGTCATTACGAGCTCATGGTCATCCTCGACCCGAGCCTGGACGAGCGCAACGTGCCGCAGTCCCTGGAGAACTTCCTCAAGGTCATCCGCAACGATGGCGGCAGCATCGAGAAGCTCGAAGTCTGGGGCCGTCGCCGGCTCTCCTACGAGATCGACAAGCACGCCGAGGGCATCTACGTCGTGCTGGACATCAACAGCGAGTCCGCCTCGATCAAGGAGCTGGACCGCCAGCTCAACCTGAACGAGAACGTGCTGCGCACCAAGGTGCTGCGGCGCGTGGTCGAGCCGCGCAAGGCCGCCCGCGTCGCCCGCGCCGCGGCGAAGGCGAACAAGCAGACCGCCTCGGCCTGAGCACCCGATCGGACCTCCCGCCCCGGCGGCAGGCGATTCGCGCCTCGCTGAATCCGCACGGCAAGACAGTTCCCGCACCTCAAGGACGGAGTCCAGGCGATGGCCGGTGAAACGGTAATCACGGTGGTCGGCAACCTCACCGCCGATCCGGAACTGCGCTTCACGCCCTCCGGTGCCGCGGTCGCGAACTTCACGATCGCCTCCACACCGCGGACCTTCGACCGCCAGAGCGGCGAGTGGAAGGACCAGGAAGCGCTGTTCATGCGCTGCAACATCTGGCGGCAGGCGGCGGAGAACGTGGCCGAGACGCTGACCCGCGGGATGCGGGTCGTCGCGCAGGGCCGGTTGCGCCAGCGCTCCTTCGAGACGAAGGAAGGCGAGAAGCGCACGGTCGTGGAGCTGGAGGTCGACGAGATCGGGCCGTCGCTGAAGTACGCGACCGCCAAGGTGAACAAGATCAGCCGCGGCGGCGGTGGCGGTGGTTTCGGCGGTGGCGGCGGTTCTTCCGCGCCCGCCGACGACCCGTGGGGCTCGGCCCCGCCCGCCGGTTCCGGCGGCGGGTTCAACGACGAGCCGCCGTTCTGACCGCCCGCGGCGCACCAGACTCGAGATAGCTTTTCAGGAGGAAGACCATGGCCAAGGCGCCGGTGCGCAAGCCGAAGAAGAAGGTCTGCGCGTTCTGCAAGGACCGCGCCGCGCAGAGCATCGACTACAAGGACACGACGCTGCTGCGCAAGTACATCTCCGACCGCGGCAAGATCCGCGCTCGTCGGGTGACCGGCAACTGCAGCCAGCACCAGCGCGACGTCGCCATCGCGGTGAAGAACGCCCGCGAGATGGCGCTGCTGCCCTACACCTCGACCGCCCGCTGATCCGGGACCGCTCGTCCGCCCCGCGGCGGGTGCCGCAGGGCGGCGGACGCGGTGCGGTCCCGTTAGGAACGCTAGAAGGAGACACGTCGTGAAGATCATTCTGACTGCGGACGTGACCGGCCTGGGCGAGTCGGGTGACATCGTCGAGGTCCGGGACGGCTACGGCCGCAACTACCTGCTGCCGCGCAACCTGGCGATCGTCGCCACCAAGGGCGCGCAGAAGCAGGTCGAGACCATCCGCCGCACCCAGGAGGCGCGCCGGGTCCGGAACCTGGAGCACGCCCAGGAGCTCAAGCAGCAGCTGCAGGAGCTCGGCTCGGTGACGCTGACCGCGAAGGTGTCCAAGCAGGGCAAGCTGTTCGGTTCGATCACCCCGGCCGACGTGGTCGCCGCGGTGCGCAAGGCCGGTGGCCCGAACCTGGACAAGCGCTCGGTGGACCGGCGCGGGCACATCAAGGCGCTGGGCAAGCACGGCGTCGACGTGCGGCTGCACCCCGACGTGAAGGCGTCGGTCGACGTGCAGGTCGCGGCCGCGGACTGAACCACGGACCCCCGGCGGCCGAGGCGGTTGCGCCCGGTCGCCGCGGGGCGCCTCGACCGGTCCGGGAGCACTCGCTCCCGGACTCGGGTCGGCAACGTGCGTTGCGCCGTTCGAGTCTGGTTTGGACAGTGCTCCCCACTCGATCGGCCGCTTGACCGTGAGCAACGCGCGGTCGCCGGGCGCTGTGCCCGACACGCCGATGTGCGCAGTTGGCGCGACACGCCGAGGCTTTTCCACGAATTTCTTCCACACCGCATGCACAAGCTCTGACCTGCGGTGTTTAGATGATCTTCGTCGGTTGTCCCCAGGTTGTCCCCAGCTATCCACCCGAGTTGTGCACAGCTGTCCACTGACCTGTCCCCAGTTGTCCACAGGTTGTCCTTAGGCTTGTCCACAGCTCGGTTTGCCTGCTCCAAGCGGGCGATCTAGCTTCGCGAGCGCACTCGTGCGCAACGGTGGGTGATCATGCCGCGGCCGTCGGCCCGGGATCGCGCGTGCGCCGTACCCGGCGCCGCGCAGCAGCGGCACCCGGCGCGGGTTGCCCGATCAGCAAGGCCACCGGTGTCGGTGGCGACGGCTCGGAGGTGACGGGTACCGGTGGCGTTAGCAGACGAGCGCGGTGTCGAGCCCGGCGACTACAGCGACAGCTTCGAGCGCCAGCCGCCGCAGGACCTCGCCGCCGAGCAGTCCGTGCTCGGCGGCATGATGCTGAGCAAGGACGCGATCGCGGACGTCGTCGAGGTGCTCAGCCCGAACGACTTCTACAAGCCGGCGCACCAGAAGATCTACGACTGCGTGCTGGACCTCTACGGCCGCGGTGAGCCCGCCGACGCGATCACCGTCTCGGCCGAGCTGGAGCGCCGCCAGGAACTGCTGCGCATCGGCGGCGCGCCCTACATGCACACGCTGATCGCGAGCGTGCCCACCGCCGCGAACGCGGGCTACTACGCGGAAATCGTCTCCGAGAAGGCGGTGCTGCGGCGGCTGGTCGAGGCGGGCACGCGCATCGTGCAGCTCGGCTACCACGGTTCGGAGGGCTCGGAGATCGAGGAGGTCGTGGACCGCGCGCAGGCCGCGATCTACGACGTGACCGAACGCCGCACCAGCGAGGACTACGCGGCGCTCGAAGACCTGCTGCAGCCGACGATGGACGAGATCGACGCCATCGCTTCGCGCGGCGGCGAGTCCCAGGGCATCCCCACCGGCTTCACCGACCTCGACGAGGTCACCAACGGGCTGCACCCGGGCCAGATGGTCATCGTCGCCGCCCGCCCCGGTGTCGGCAAAGCGCTCGCGCTGGACACGCCGCTGCCCACACCGGGCGGCTGGACCACGATGGGCGAGGTCGCCGCCGGTGACGAGCTGATCGGCGCGCACGGCAAGCCGGTGCGGGTGCTGCGTGCGACCGAGGTGCTCGACGACCGGCGCTGCTTCGAGGTGGAGTTCTCCGACGGCGCGTTGATCGTCGCCGACGCCGAGCACCAGTGGCGCCTCGCCGACGGCAGCGTGCGCACCACCGGCGAGTTGGCGCAGTCGGGTTCGCGTCCGGCGCTGCCCACCCACGCCGCGTTCGAGCTGCCGGAGCGGGAGCTGCCGGTGTCGCCTTACACGCTCGGCGTGTGGGTGGCCGCCGGGGATCGTTCCGGTGTGGTGCACGCGGACCCGGAGCTGCTCGAGCAGGCCGGTCTGCAGCCGCGGGTCGCGGCCGAGCAGGCCGGTGAGCCGGAGCAGGCCGAGCCCGAGCAGCCCGC
>NZ_JAFRFW010000234.1:0-2416 GCF_017434145.1 Saccharopolyspora sp.
CCGTCGGCGCATACCCGGCGGCGAAGGCCGCGATCGCCTGGTACGTGCGCAGCCACGCGCCCACGGCGGAGTGGACCGGCGCCGGGATCCGCCTCAACGCCGTCGCGCCCGGGCACATCGAGACGGGCATGACCGCCGAGGTGCGGCGCGATCCGGCGCTGGGTGAAGCGCTCGAAGCCTTCCCCACTCCGCGCGGAGCTCCCGGCCGTCCGGCGGAGGTGGCCGCGCTGATCGAATTCTTGCTCGGCGCGGAAGGCGCGCTGCTGTGCGGCTCGGTCGTCTACGCCGACGGCGGCACCGACGCCGCACTGCGCCCGAAGGACTGGCCTGCGGTCTGGTCGCTGTAGCCCGGCCTCACGAACGCCCACCCGTCGCGGACGGCTGTCCCCTCCATCCGGCTGCGCGGTCCCGACCCTGTCGCCCGACACGCCCGCACGTCCCCCGCACCGCGGAAACCCGCCCGGAGTGAACGGAACTTTCGTCCCACTAGATTGGGCGAAGAGGCCGTTCACTCGGAAAGTTCGGAGATCAGGTGGTGCCGTAGACGGGTTCCGGGCGCGGATCCCGGTCGAGCAGGTCGCGGACGACGGGACCGAGTTCGGTAGGGGACCAACGGCGGCCCGCGTCGTGCTCGGCGCCGTGGCGCCATCCGGTGGCGACGCGGACCGCGCCGCCCTCCACCTCGAAAACCCGCCCGGTGACGTCGGCGGATTCCGCGCTGCCCAGCCAAGCCACCAGCGGTGAGACGTTCTCCGGCGCCATCGCGTCGAAACTCCCGTCGGTCGGCTGCGACATGGCTTCGGTGAACACGTCCTCGGTCATGCGGGTGCGCGCGGACGGCGCGATCGCGTTGACGGTGACGCCGTAGCGGCCGAGTTCGGCGGCGGTGTTCACGGTGAGCGCGGCGATCCCGGCTTTCGCCGCGGCGTAGTTGCTCTGGCCGATGCTGCCCTGCAGACCGGCGCCGGAGCAGGTGTTGATGATCCGCGCGTCGACGGCCTCCCCGGCCTTCGCCAGGTCCCGCCAGTGCGCCGCGGCGTGCCGCATGGTCGCGGCGTGGCCTTTGAGGTGCACCCGCAGCACGTCGTCCCACTCCTGCTCGGAGAGGTTCACGAACATCCGGTCCCGCACGACACCGGCGTTGTTGACCAGCACGTCGAGCCTGCCGAAGCTGTCCACGGCCCGCGCCACGAGCTGCCGGGCCTGATCCCAGTCGGCCACGTCCGCCCCGTCGACGACCGCTTTCCCGCCCAGCGAACGGATTTCCGCGGCGACTTCGACAGCGGGCTGCTCGTCACCGCCGGTGCCGTCGAGCTGCACGCCGACGTCGTTGACCACCACCGAAGCTCCGTGGCGAGCGAACTCCAGCGCGTGCGCGCGGCCCAAACCCCGGGCCGCGCCCGTCACGACGACGACCCTGCCTTCGCAGATGCCGGGCACTGTGGACTCCCTTCGGAATGATTTTGCCTAGCGGACCCTCGGCGGCTTCCCCGCTCCGGAAGCAGCCCCCGCTGAACCGGCTACCTCCCGCGCCGGATCAGTCCCGGGAGAATTCCCGGGCGAGCTGCTTGAGGTGCGGGTGCGGTTCGCCGCCGCCGTCCACGGCCAGCACCGCGCCGGTGAGGTATTCGGCCAGCGGCGAGGCCAGGAACGCGCAGGCGTTGCCGACCTCGACCGGCTCGGCGGGCCTGCCCATCGGGATGGTCTCGGCGAAGCCGGACTGCTCGGCCTCCGCGCCGAAGTGCTCCCGGAAGTTGTCGGTGCGGGCCACCCCGACGGACACCGCGTTGACCCGCACGCTCGGCGCGAACTCCAGCGCGAGCGTGCGGGTGAGGCTTTCCACCCCGGCCTTGGCCGCGGCGTAAGCGGCGATGGTGGGCGCGGCGCGCTGCGCGGCGACGCTGCTGATCATGGTCATCGAGCCGCCGCTCTCGCGCATCACCGGCCAAGCCCGCTGGCACACCAGCAGCGGTGCCAGCAGGTTCAGCTCGACGATCTTGGAGTGGAACCGGGGCGACGCGGTCGCGGTGTCCGCAGGCGGTGCCCCACCGGCGTTGTTCACCACCGAGTCGAGCCTGCCGCTGCGGCGCACGACCTCCTCGATCAGCCCGTCCACCTGCTCGGGATCGCGCACGTCCGCCTGCACGAACTCGGCGCGAACGCCGTCGTCTTCGGGCAGCCGCTCGGGTTCGCCGCGCGAGCAGACGTGCACCCGCGCCCCTGCCCGCAACAGTACTTCGGAGATTCCGGCGCCGATGCCGCGCGTTCCGCCGGTCACCAGCACCACTCGGCCGGACAGGTCGATCTCGACGCCCACGAGTTCCTCCGGGGTTCGCCCCTGGCGGGGCCTTCGCCTCGGTTGCTAACGTACCAACCCAACCTAACAAGTGCTAGGTTTGGTAGGTGCGGATGAGCA
>NZ_JAFRFW010000235.1:0-3018 GCF_017434145.1 Saccharopolyspora sp.
CAGCGCGCCGATGGCGACGAGATGAGATCGGTTCATGACTTTCCTCCGTCCGGATCGCCGGCTTGCGGTGTCGAGATCGGCGATTCCGCGCAACGTCATACCCGGCTCGGACCACCTCGGCCCGACGACGCACCGCAACGGGTGATCGCCCGGACCGGTCAGCGGTGGAACCGGAACCAGTTCAGGAAGGCGATGTCATCGGCGCGGCGGCGGTGAGACGTCGGGTTGCGCCAGCACGGCCCTCGCGCGTGCTTCGCGAAGCGCCTTTCCTGGAGTTCGGCGGCGTCGTCCGCGGGAAGCTCCGGCGAGAGCTTCAGCTCTTTGACCGCCACCGGGCGGTGCAGCAACTCGTCGGTATTCGACCACACGGTCCCCCATCGCACCGCGACATGTGCTGCTCTCCAGCCGGTACCGGCTCCCGATGACGCGGTACGCGGATGCGGCCGCGTCGTGTTAGCGCCGAAAAACCGGGGCGGGCGGCGGCTTTTCCATTCAGCCGATCCATAGTGGACAGACATTGTGGATACCGCCGTTCAGCGGATCGCGCGCTTGGCCAACGGACCACATCGGGCAACGCGAACGTAGCTAGACAGCAGCGCCCTCCGCGGGGATCGCGGCTTCCGGGATCCACCCGCAGCCCGGACCAACGCCGGAGCACTTCGCGGACACCGGCCGTTGACCGCCACGCGCCCGATGCTTATTGTACCGAGTCGCAACTTAGTACAACTTGCATCTGGGGCGCTCCACCGGAGCGCCGACCAGGAGCGGCGCGTAGGAGACCCCATGGCGATCACCGCCGATCGTTGCCCGGCCGACGGCGCCCGCCGCGCGGGACGGAGGTCGACACCGTGACCACACGCAAGATCCTGCTGCGCACGGTCGTGACCATGCTGAGCCTGGTGCTGGTGGTCGCCGGCATCGCCGAGGCGCACGAGTCCGCAGGCTCCGGCGCGGGAGCGCGGGACAAGCTCAAGATCATCGCTCCGGCCGCGCCCGGCGGCGGGTGGGACACCACCGCCCGCGAGCTGCAGAACGCGGCGCAGGCCAACGACCTCACCGCCGCGAGCGAAGTCCTCAACGTGGAAGGCGCGGGCGGCACGATCGGCCTGGCACGGCTGGTGAACCAGCCCGGCGATCCGAACACGCTGCTGCTCACCGGCACGACGATGCTCGGCGGCGTCGAGATCAACGGCTCGCCGGCCGAGGTCGCCGACACCACCCCGATCGCCAAGATCAGCGAGGACTACGACGCGATCGTCGTTCCCGCCGACTCCCCGCTGCGCACCATCGACGACCTGATGGGCCGGTGGCGGGCCGATCCGGGAGGCGTGGTCGTCGGGGGCGGCTCGATCGGCAGCCTGGACCACCTGCTGGCGGGCTCGGCCGCGAGCGCCGCCGGGGTCGGGCCTGCGGGGTTGAACTACATCGCCTACTCCGGCGGCGGCGAGATGGTGGCGTCGCTGCTCGGCGGCCACCTCGACGTCGGGGTGGCGAACACGAACGAGATCAGCGATCAGGTCACCGCCGGAGAATTGCGGGTGCTGGGCGTTTCCGCGCCGCAGCGCACCGCCGATCTGCCCGGAGCGCCGACCCTGCGGGAAACCGGGATCGACATCGTGCTGTCGAACTGGCGCGGCCTGGCCGCCGCACCGGGGATCACACCGGCGCAAGCCGAGGACATGCGCGCGTTCGCCCGGCAGCTGGTCGCCACCCCGCAGTGGCGGGATGCGTTGCGGCGCAACAACTGGATCGACGCGTTCGTGGACGGCCCGGCATACGACCGCTACCTGCGGGCGGAGACGGGGCGGGTCCGGGAGATCACCAAAAGGTTGGGGCTGGCATGACGACCGCTTCCGGCGAGCAGCACGAAGAACCCGCGCGGCCCGAAGGCACCGGGCAGCCCGAAGGCAGCGCGCAGCACGAAAACACCGGGCAGCACGAAAGCACCGGGCAGCACGAGGCAGCCGACCCGCACTCGCCCCGGGCGGACCGGGTGCTCGCAGGACTGGTGCTCGTGACCGGGCTTTTCCTGGTGCTGCAAGGACTTCGGCTGCCGTTGCCGCTCAACGTCGGCTACCTGGGACCGCAGTGGTTCCCGATCGCGGTCGGCGTCCTGCTGATCGCGCTGGGCTGCGTCCTGACCATTCAAGCGGTGCGAAAACCGACGGTCAGCGCACCGGCCGCGGAGGCGTCGTTCGACCGGCGCGCGTTCGGACTCGTGGTCGCCACCTTGGCCGTGCACCTCGTGGTGCTCCTGCTGCTCGGCTGGATTCCCGCCGGAACAGCGCTGTTCTGGGGCGTCGCGCGGGCGCTCGGCAGTTCGCGGGCGCTGTTCGACCTGGGCGTGGCAGCGGTGTTCTCGTGCACCGTGCAGCTCGCCTTCACCGCCGGGCTCGGCATCGCGCTGCCGGTCGGCCTGCTGCCGGAGGTGCTGTGATGGACGCCTGGAACCTCCTGCTCACCGGGTTCGCCGACGCGCTCACGCCGGTCAACCTGCTGCTGTGCTTCGTCGGCGTGGTGCTGGGCACGGCGGTCGGGGTGCTGCCGGGGCTGGGCAGCTCGATGGCGGTGGCGATGCTGATCCCGCTGACCTTCCGGCTGGAGCCGACCGGCGCGTTCATCATGCTCGCCGGGGTGTACTTCGGCGGGCAGTTCGGCGGCGCCACCACGGCGATCCTGCTGAACACGCCGGGGCAGTCCTCGTTGATGGCCACGGCCTTCGAGGGCTTCCTGATGAGCCGCCGCGGCCGTGCGCCGCAGGCGCTGGCGACCTCGGTGATCGGCTCCTTCGTCGGCGGCACGATCGCCTGCGTCGCGGTGGTGTTCTGCGCGCCGTTCCTGGTCGATTTCGCCCTGCGGTTCGGGCCTGCGGAGTACTTCGCGCTGGTGCTGTTCGCGTTCGCGGCCACCGCGGCGGTCGTCGCCGACTCGGCGGTGCGCGGGCTGACCGCGCTCGGGCTGGGCCTGGCGCTGGGCGTGGTCGGCATCGACGCGCAGACCGGCGTGGCACGCTACACG
>NZ_JAFRFW010000236.1:0-14339 GCF_017434145.1 Saccharopolyspora sp.
AAGCCCCGGACCCCGCGGCCGCACTGGCGGCTGCGATCCGCGAAGCGCGGCTGCGGCGGGCCGGTCTCATCTTCGGTCCACTTGAGACGGTCGAAGCGGCGCTGCGCCCGCTGCTGCGGCGGATCGTGGCCGCATCGCAGGCGATTCCGGTGTTCGTGCACGGCGCTTCGAGCTGGGACCCGGGCTGGGCGCGGGAATCGCCGGTCTCGATCGCGGTCGAAGCACCCGAGCTGCGCGCGCAGGAATGGCGCGACGCCCTGGAAGACGCCGGTGAAGCACCGCGGCCCGAGCACATCGAAGCCCTGACCCCGTACCGCCTCGGCCCCGACCAGGTGCGCCGCGCGGCTTCCGTCGCCGCCCGGCTCGCCCGGCTCGACGACCGGGCGATGGACACCGCCGACCTGCGAGCCGGCGTCCGCGCGCAGAACGGCGCCGGTCTGGAGCGGCTCGCCCGCCGCATCACCCCTTCGGTCGGCTGGGACGACCTGGTGCTGCCCGAGTCGGCCCAGCGCGCGCTGACGGAGCTGTCGCTGCGCGCCCGGCACCGCGACCGGGTGCTCGGCGAATGGCGGATGCGGCCCGGTGGTGGGCGCGGCCGCGGCGTGCTGGCCCTGTTCGCGGGCGAATCCGGCACCGGCAAGACGATGTCGGCCGAGGTCGTGGCCGCAGACCTCGGCATGGACCTCTACGTCATCGATCTGTCCACAGTGGTCGACAAATACGTCGGCGAGACGGAGAAGAACCTGGAACGGATCTTCACCGAGGCGGCCGGGGTCAACGGCGTGCTGCTGTTCGACGAGGCCGACGCGATCTTCGGCAAGCGCTCCCAGGTCAAGGACGCGCACGACCGCTACGCCAACGTCGAGTCCGCGTATCTGCTGCAACGCATGGAAAGCTTCGACGGGCTCGCGGTGCTGACCACGAACCTGCGCGCGAACCTGGACGAGGCGTTCACCCGGCGCCTGGACGTCATCGCCGACTTCCCGATGCCCGAGGCCGCGCAGCGCCGCGCCCTGTGGGACCGCTGCCTGGGCACCGCACTACCCCGCGCCGAAGACCTGGACCTGGACTTCTGCGCGGAGCGCTTCGAGCTCTCCGGCGGCTCCATCCGCGCCTGCGCGGTCACCGCCGCCTACCTCGCGGCCGAAGCCGACGGCCCGGTGGGCATGACGGAGCTGGACACGGCAGTGCGCCAGGAATACGCGAAACTCGGCCGCCTGGTACTGGAATCGGAGTTCGGCCCGGGAGACTGACGAGGAGTTCAGGCCGACTCGTAGCCCGAGTCGTAGCCGTCCTCGTCGTCGTGCTTGAGCGGAGCGCTCATCACCTGCCGCGCGTTGTGCTCCGCCGCGCGTTCGAAGCTGTCCGACGGGTCGGAAACCTTGAGCCCGTCGCCGTTGTCGGTGCCCGCGACCGGGCCGGAGCGCTGCTGCAGCACGTGGGTGAGTTCGTGGGCGAGGGTGTGCTTGTCGGAGCCGCCCGACCCGAGCACGACGTGGTTTCCGGAGGTGTAGGCGCGGGCGCCGATCTCCTCCGTCGAGCGCTGCGCGACGCTGTCGGTGTGCACCCGCACGTCGGAGAAGTCCGCGTTCATCCGGGTCTGCATCTCGTCGAGCAGCGGAGCGTCCAGCGGCGCCCCCGGAGAATTCAGTACACCGTGGACAGTGGACCGCTGCACGTCCGTTTCCTCCTGCGCGCCATCGACCATCCGCGCCACCGCGGCATTGCCCAGGGTCCGCTGCAGGTGCAGGAGGTGCGCGGCGGTGCCGGATTCCGGTGCGGGTGCGGCGCGCCGCGGTTGCTCCCGGCGAGTCGCCGAATCCTTGTCCGCGTTCTGCCGTTCGCGCATGGGTTCCCTCCGGGTCGCACGGCTCGACACCACGGTTACCCGCTCACCCCGGCGCAGCGGAATGCCCGGAAGGGCAACGCTGCGGGCAACGCGGCGGATGCGTCCCGAAAGGCACCCGCGCGCTGCCCGCGGAGGCAGCCGCGCTGCCCTCGGCGGAGGCCGCGCGGACCTGTTCGCGCACGGCCCGCGGTGGCGAGACTTCCCGCTGGGAGATCGCCGCACACCGAGGAGCGCACATGCCGTCGTACCTGTCCCCAGGCGTGTACGTCGAAGAGGTCCAGAACGGCTCGCGGCCGATCGAGGGCGTCGGGACCGCGGTCGCCGCCTTCGTCGGGTTCGCGCCGCAAGGGCCGTTCCACGAACCCACGCTGGTGACGAACTGGAACCAGTACGTCGAGAACTTCGGCGGGTTCGACGACGGGTACCTCGCGCACGCGGTGTACGGCTACTTCGCCAACGGCGGCGGCTCGGCCTACGTCGTGCGCATCGGCGGACCCGCGCAGACCTCCGCGCAGTCCGCAGCGCCCGCCGAATCCCGCCCGGACCCGGTCGAACTCGGCGACCTGCGGATCTCCGCGCTGCCGGGCGCGGGCGGCGAGGTGACCGTGGAGGTCGCCGACGCCGACGGGGACAACCCGCCGGACGACCGGTTCAAGCTGCTGGTGCGCCAGGGCGGCAAGGTCAGCGAGACCTTCGACGTCTCCACCCGGCGCAACGTCAAGAGCTACGTGGTCAACCAGGTCCGCGAACGCTCCAAGCTCATCGAGATCACCGAGCCCGCAGCGGCGCTGAGCCGCCCGGACAACCAGTCGGTCACGCTGCCCGCCACCCCGGCGCCGAGCAACGCACCGGCCAAAGTGGACGCCGGCGAGTACGTCGGGGACCTCGCCGCGCGCACCGGGTTCGGCGGCCTGGAAACGGTCGACGAGATCACGATGGTCGCGGTGCCCGACCTGATGAGCGCCCACCAGCGCGGGCTGATCGACGCCGAGGGCGTGCGCACCGTGCAGCTGGCGGCCATCTCGCACTGCGAGCAGCTCGGCGACCGGGTCGCGATCTTGGACGCCCCGCCCGGGCTGAACGCCCAGCAGGTGCGGAACTGGCGGGCCGACCAGGCCGGTTACGACTCGCACTACGCTTCGCTCTACTACCCGTGGATCAAGGTCTTCGACCCGGGCACCGGACGCAACGCACTGGTGCCGCCGAGCGGGCACGTCGCCGGAGTCTGGGCGCGCAGCGACAACGAACGCGGCGTGCACAAGGCACCGGCCAACGAGGTGATCCGCGGCGCGGTGGATCTGGAGACGCGGCTGAGCAAGGGCGAGCAGGACCAGCTCAACCCGATCGGCGTGAACTGCGTGCGCGCGTTCGCCGGGCGCGGCATCCGGATCTGGGGTGCCCGCACCCTTTCCTCCGACCCTGCCTGGCGGTACTTGAACGTGCGGCGGCTGTTCAACTACCTGGAGGAGTCGATCCTGCTCGGCACCCAGTGGGTCGTGTTCGAGCCGAACGACGACCGGTTGTGGGCCAGCATCCGCCGCAACATCAGCGCCTTCCTGCACGAGGCGTGGCGCGACGGCGCGCTTTTCGGCCGCACTCCGGACGAAGCCTTCTACGTCAAGTGCGACCGGGACAACAACCCGCAGGAATCCATCGACCTCGGCCGGGTGGTGTGCGAGATCGGAGTGGCGCCGGTGAAACCCGCGGAGTTCGTCATCTTCCGGCTCTCGCAGTTCTCCGACAGCACCAGCCTGCTCAGCGAATGACACTCCAGCAACGTGAAAGGTGATCGATCATGGCCGAAGGTGATGCGCTGTCCGTCCACCGGTTCGGTGTCGAACTCGGCAGCGTGCAGGTCGAGACGGTCAAAGAGGTCAGCGGTCTGGTACTGGAGCAAGAGGTGGTGGACATCCCGCAAACGACCCCGACCGGCAAGCCGATGGTCAAGCGCCAGCCCGGCCCGCAGCAAGGCGGCGAGGTCACCATCACCCGCGGCCTGGACAAGAGTTCCGAGTTCTCCCAATGGCTGAACAAGACGCTGATCGACGGCGACGTGGAGAACGCGCGGGAGAACCTGACCATCGAGGTGATGGATTCCAAAGGGGAATCCGTGCGCCGCATCATGCTGTTCGACGCCTGGGTCAGCAAATGGGAGGGCCCGGAACTCACCGCCGGGGAATCCAACGCCGCCACCGAGAAGGCCACCATCGTCTTCGAACGGATCGAGCTCGAGTGAGACGGAAGATCACATCGCTGTCCGACCTCGACGAGGCCGCGGGGCGCAATCGCCCCGAGGCGGCGGAGAGCCGCGCACCGCAGTCCACCGGTGGGCAGGAGCCGTCCGGCGGCCAGCAGGCACCGCACGCCGAGTTCGACTTCGAACTGCCGCGCGGCTACCTGCACACCGACGGCACCGTGCACCGGCACGGCCGGATGCGGCTGGCCACCGCGCGGGATGAGCTGCGCCCGCAGATCGACCTGCGGGTCAAGGAGAACCCGGCATACCTGAGCGTGGTGCTGCTGAGCCAGGTCATCACCCGCCTCGGCGATCTCACCAGCGTGCACGCCGGGCTGGTGGAGAACATGTACGCCACCGACATCGCGTTCCTGCAGGACTTCTACCGCCGGATCAACAGCGAGGGCCACACCAGGGCCGGGGTCACCTGCCCGTCCTGCTCGGCCAGCTTCGAGATCGACCTGGCGGGTGGTCGCCTGGGGGAATCGTGACCTGCGCGGCCGACCGGCTCTACGAAGAGGTCGCCTACGTGGCCTACCACTTCCACTGGCCGCGCGAGGAGATCTTGGAGCTGGACCACCTCGAGCGCAGGCGCTGGGTGCGCGAGATCGCGAACATCAACCAGCGACTGAACGAGGGCGGGTGAGACGGTGCCGCGCTGGAATCCCTTCCGCCGCCGCAACAGGACCGCGTCACCGGACCGCGGCCCGGACGCCTCGCACGACGCTCCCGCCCCGCAGGCCGATCCGGCCTGGGACGGCGGCTGGCGCCGGAGCACGCCGATGAACGGGGTGGTGCAGCGAGCGGGCTGCGACGTCACGCAGGCGGCGCGGTTCACCGAGTCGGTGACCTCGTACCAGCGGCACGGGGTGCTGGGCGAGCTGGGCCATCGCGTGCGCGCGGACGCGCCTTCCGGGGTGATGGCCGGGCTGGCGCAGGTGGTTCCGGGTACGCCGGTGCAGCGGAGTTCGGACGAGCAGCTGCCGGTTCGGCTCGCGGGCCCGGAACTCGGTGATGCTGAACCCGGTGATGCTGCGTCCGGTGATGCTGGCTCCGGTACCTCCGGCTCCGGTTCCGCGGGCTCCGGCCGTGCTGTTTCGCGGAGTGCTGTTTCGCGCCGTAAGGGCCCTGCGCGCTCGCGTACTGCGGGTTCCGGAAGCGCGGCCGCTGGCACCGGGAACTCCGGGACTGGGAGCTCTGGGAACACCGACAGCGGAAACATCGGCAGTGGCGCTTCCGGTGACGCGGTTTCCCCGGTGGGCGCGAGCGGTTCAGGCTCGGGCGGTCCTGCATCCCGCGGCACGGACGGTCCCGCTTCGACCGCTGAGCCGCCTTCGGGCGCTTCGCACGTTTCCCCGCCCGTGCAGCGGAAACCGGTGCCGGTGCAGCAGGTCCGGCCACCGCTGACCGTCGCCCGGCTGGCGACGCCGCTCGCGCCGCGGCCGGTGCCCGCCGTGCCCGGCTCGGCGGTCGCGAAGCCCGAATCCTCGGTTTCCGCAACGAAATCGGAAACCTCGCGCGGCACGACGACTTCTTCGGCCCCGAGCTCTTCGGCGAAGCATCCGAACACCGACGCGTCGCCCGCGGGCGCAACGCCGGAATCTCCGGACGCGCCTTCCCGCGAAGACGCGCCGCCGTTGCAGCGCTCAGTGCGCGCTGACGCGCCGCCGCTGTCCACGATCGGCGAACCGCTGCACGACCTGCCGCCGAACGCTCAGGTCGCGCATTCCCCGCAGCCGACGGAGAACCCGCTGCCGTTGGCCGGCCGGGAAGGTTCCGCGAGCACGCCGGAATCCCCCGGCTCTTCCCTGGAAGCATCATCAGCAGCGAAACCCGCACCACGGCCCGCACCGTCCAAGCCGAGCGGTGGCCCCGGCGACAACAGCGGCGGGAAAAACCCCGTGCAACGAGACACCGGGTCCGCATCGCAGAAAAAGGGTGCCGCGCCCGCCCCGCACAGCGATGGTGGCTCGACGCCTCCCGCGCACTCGGCCGGACCTGGAACCGGCGATCCCGCAGCGGATTCCGCCGCAAAATCGGGAAATTCCGGTGACCGCCCGTCGGTCCAACGGCGCGCTTCCCGCAGTGCCGACGACCGCGATGCCGACGGTACGGTGCAACGCAGCGTCGGCGATCCCGTTCGGCCCGTGGAACCCACCGTCGGGCTGGGCAGTCCGATCGCCGCGATCCCGCAGTCCGCTCGCCCGCTGACGGAAGGCGACCCGGCCAGCACGACCGCTGCCGCCGATCCGCTGCCGCTTTCGGGAAACATCCAGCGTGCGCAGGATTCGCACGCCGATCGCCCCGTCCTAGGCGAGCAGAACACACCACAGTGGACGGATAGTGCACCGGAGTCCCCGCACTCGGACCGAACCGAAAACCGGACGGTTTCCCCGGAAACGCACTCGGTGCAACGATCCGAGGCCGCGACGCCCAACTCGCCGGAAACTCCCGATCCTGCGCACCTCCCGGTCGCCGGACCGGCAACGGCGCAGCATTCCAGCCCGGCGTCCCCGGCCGAGCAGCGGCCGACGCTGCAACGCATGACGACATCCACCCAGCCCGGGTCCGCGAATCCGAGCTCCGGGCCGACCGATCCTGACCAGCCCGGGAAAGTGGCGACGACCGGCTCGCGCGCCCCGAGCGCACCCGTCCAACGCAGCACGTCCGGCCACGCGGACTCCGGTGCCGAAACGCCTCCGCTGGTGTCGCCGAAACCGGGCGAGAGCCATCCGGCCGCCGCCGACACCTCCCTGGGAGGCGGACCGCAGCTCGTCCGACCGAAGTGGACGGATCGATCGCCTTTCGCGGCACCGGAATCCCGGTCGCTGCTGGCGAAACGACCGTTGCACGTCGAGGGCGCGCTGCAACGGGCAGCCGAGCCGACGAACTCAGCGACGCCGGTCGTCCAACCGCGTTGGCGACGTTCCTCCGGCACGCCGCCGGGTTCCCCCGGCACAGCACAGAGTTCCCCCGGCACACCGCAGACGAACCCGTCCAGCCGGACGAGCCCGCACCCCCCTGCGGCTGCGCCGAGCCTCCCGCACGTCCCGAGCACGCCCGCTGCGTCCCCGCTCGGCGGTGATCCGCCCAGCACCGGAGGGAACGAGCCACCGGGCCCGGGCAGCGTCGTGCAGCGCTCCGAAGCGCCCGGGCCTTTCCCCCTCCCCCAGCCCGGACCGGGCACCGCAGGCCCACCACCCGGTCCGGCGAAAACCCCGCCCGTGCAACGCAAAACGCAGCAGCCCGCGCAGAATCCCGGCCCCCGAGTCCAAGGTGTCCCGCAAGGCGTTCCGATCAACGTCGTGCAACGGGACGCGGCGGAGAAGACCGGGCGGCAGGACCAGCAGGGCGAGCAAGCGGGATCGAGCACGGCCGACCCCGACCTCGAAGAGATGGCCCGCAAGCTGCTGGACCCGCTGCGCCGGCTGCTGCGCGCCGAACTGCGCCAAAGCCGCGAACGCTTCGGCCGCCCCTACGACCGCCGCCGCTGATCAGGAAGGACCCCCGTGGCCGACGACATCTTCGCCAGCAGTGTGTTCTTCCAGCTCACCATCGCGGGCAACGAGCTGGGCCGCTTCCACAGCTGCAGCGGGCTCGGCGCCCAGCTGGAGGTCGAGGAGTTCGCCGAAGGCGGCAACAACTCGTTCGCCTGGCAACTGCCCACCCGACTGACCTGGACCAACATCACGCTGACCCGGCCGGTCACCGAGGACACGATGAAGATCTCGCGCTGGCTGACCCGCACCATCCGCCGCAACACGCCGAAGGACGGCGAGATCGTCGCGCTGCGCCCGGACCTGACCCCGATCGCCCGCTGGCAGATCCAGGGCATCGTCCCGGTCAGCTGGCAGGGCCCGTCGTTCGACCCGGCCAGCTCGGAAGCCGCGGTGGAAACCCTCGAAATCGCCCACCAGGGCTTGCAACCGTCCTGACAGGAGGCACACCGATGGTCACCGCACCGGGCCGCAACCTCACCCGGGCCCAGCTGCGCATCATGGAGCCGCCCGCCAAGACCGGGGCGAAGCCGGGCGCCACGATCAAACGCGTCCGCCTGCAGTTCAACCCGAACAAGCTGGCGCTGACCAAGAGCACCGAGTGGCGGCGCAAACCCGCCCGCTCCGCCTCCGAATCGGCGATGCCGGAGTTCGTCGGCAGCGGCCCGCGCTCGCTGTCGCTGGAGGTCTTCCTGGACGCCACCAGCAAGCACGACGACTCCGTGGAGAAGAAGGTCGAAGACCTCATGGTCGCGTGCGTGCCCAGCCCGAAGAGCCTGAAGAAGAAGAAACCCGCCAGCCCGTGGGTGCGGTTCGAGTGGGGCACCGCGCGCACCACCTCGTTCAACGGGGTGCTGACGAACTTCTCGGTGGACTACTCGCTGTTCGACGTCGACGGCAAGCCGCTGCGCGCGACCTGCTCGCTGGCCATCGAGGAAGCCACCGTCGACGAACCCGGCCAGAACCCCACTTCCGGCGCCGAGAACGCGCGCCGCACGCACCGGGTGGTGGCCGGTGACACGCTGCCGCAACTGGCCTGGCAGGAGTACGGCGACGCGACGGTGTGGCGGATCATCGCCGAGGCCAACGGCATCGACGACCCGATGGTGCTGCGCCCGGGCAGCGAACTGCTCGTGCCCGAAGAGACCGAACTGGACGGTGCGCGATGAGCGGCAAGGAGAGCGGGCGTTCGATCGCCGCCTACCCGATCATCCGGGCGGGCGCGAAGCTGCCCGAGAAGTGGCAGGACAACCTGGTCTCCTGCGTCGTCGACGAGAACGTCGGGCTGCCGGACGAGGCGCTGGTGACCTTCCGCGACCCGGACCACGAGCTGCTCACCGACAACCCCAAGCTCGCCATCGGCGAGCAGTTGGCCGTCTCGGTCACCGCCACCAACGAAAGCGGCGAGCAGAAGCTGTTCACCGGCGAGATCACCTCGCTGGAACTGGACCACGACGGCACCGGCACGTTCACCATCGTGCGGGCGATGAGCAAGGCGCACCGGCTGATGCGCGGCCGCAAGGTGCAGGCGTTCCAGAACATGGCCGTCGAACAGATCGTGCGGAAGGTCGTCACCGGAGCGGGTCTGCGGGCCGGTCGGGTGAAGACGCCCAAGCGGGTCACCTACCAGCAGCTGTCCCAGGCCAACGTCTCGGACTGGGAATTCCTGCAACAGCTCGCCCAGGAACACGGAGCCACCGTGCAAGTCGACGAGAACGGCAAACTCGACTTCCTCCCGCTGGACCCGGCCTCCGGGGCACCGGCGCCGCGCACCCGGGCATCGGCCAGCCCGTTCGTGCTCGAGTACGGCGACAACCTGAAGGCGTTGCGGGCCGTGCTCACCTCCACCGACCAGGTCAACAGCGTCCAGGTCCGCGGCTGGGACGTGCAGACCAAGACCGCGGTGGTGGCCAACAGGCCCGTCACCAGCAGCAGCACCACAAAGCCGGGCATGACCGCCACGGAAGCCACCAAGAAGTTCGGCAAGGGCCGCAAGCTCGTCGTCACCGACACCCCGTACAGCACCCGGGCGGAAGCCCAAGCCGCCGCGGGCGCGCTGGCCGACTCGGTGAGCGCGGGCCTCGGCGAACTCGAAGCGGTCGTCAACGGCAACACCGAACTGCGCGCGGGCACCCCGGTGACGCTGGGCAACGCGGGCGAGAAGTTCTCCGGCCGCTACACCGCGACCGCGGTGCACCACGTGCTCGAACCCGGCACCGGATACCGGACCACCGTGCTGGTCAGCACCTCGCCGGACCGGTCGCTGGCCGGGTTGACCACCGGCGCCGGCGCACCGGATCCCGGATCGCGGATGCCCGGACTGGCGACCGGCATCGTCACCGACATCAAGGAGGCGGGCCGGGCCCAGCGCGGCTGGGTGAAGTTGAAGTTCCCCTGGCTGGACGCCAAGTACGTCACCGACTGGGTCCGCACCGTGCAGCTCGGCGGTCAGGGCGGCGGCGGGGTGTTCAGCCCGGACGTCAACGACGAGGTGCTCGTGGGGTTCGAGCAGGGCTGCCTGGACAAGCCCTACGTGCTCGGCGGGCTCTACAACGGCAAGGACTCCCCGTCCGAGCACGACCTGCCGCTGGTGGACCGCCGGACCGGCAAGGTCAACAGGCGTTCGCTGGTGTCCCGCAAGGGCCACCGGCTGGAACTGATCGACGGCATGCAGGGCCCGCCCGGTGTGCGCATCGCCAGCGGGAACAAGCGGCTCGAAGTACGGATGGACGAACGCGGCCGCAGCGTCGAGATCGCGGTGAAGCGCCCCGGCGGTCGCGGGGCGATGAGCACCGTGTCGGTCACCGATCGCGGCATCACGCTCGACGCCGGGATGGGCGACATCAACCTGTCCGGGCGATCGGTGTCCATCGACGCGAAGACCACGGTCTCCGTCAACGGCAAGACCGGCGCCAACATCTCCGGCGGCACCAACGCTTCGCTGCGCGCCGCCATGGTCCGGATCAACTGAGCTTTTCCCAGCCGACAAGGAGTTTCGCAACATGCCACCCGCAGCCCGGGCAGGAGATCCGACAAACCACGGCGGCGTCGTCGGGCCGCCGCCCGGCCCGGCCGCCACCGTGTTCATCGGCGGCAAACCGGCGGCGGTCATGGGCAGCACTTACACGTGCGCGAACCCATACCACCCGCCGAACACCGTGGTGGCCAAACCAACGCGCGGCGGTCAGGTGCTGATCGGCGGAGCGCCCGCCGCAAAGATGCTCGACAACACCGCCTGCGGAGCACAGATCATGGCCGGCGCGCCGAACGTGCTGATCGGGGGACCGTTGTGAGCGACCGCTTCATCGGCCGCGGCTGGGGATTCCCGCTGCGAGTCGGGCCAACCGGCGGGATCGGCATGGTCGAACGCGATCAGGAGATCGCCGAGGCCATCCGGCTGGTGCTGGGCACCGCGCCGGGCGAACGACCGATGCGCCCGGAGTTCGGCTGCGGCATCCACGACTACGTGTTCGCCCCCGGCGACGGCGCCACGGCCGGGCAGATCGCCTTCGAGGTGCGCAGCGCGCTGCGCCGCTGGGAGCCCCGCATCGAGGTGACCGACGTGGTGATCGCCTTCGACACCGAGCAGGAAGGCGTGCTCTACATCGACTTGCACTACCGGGTGCGCAGCAACAACGACGAGCGCAACCTCGTGTTCCCGTTCTACACGATCCCGCCCGGCGAATCGGCGGAGGTCGTGTGATGGCGCTGCCCAGCCCCAACCTGGACGACCGGCGGTTCCAGCAGCTCGTCGACGAGGCCAAACGGCACGTGCAGCAACGCGCGCCGGAGTGGACCGACCACAACGTCTCCGATCCCGGCGTGACCCTGATCGAAACGTTCGCGCACATGGTGGACCAGCTGGTCTACCGGCTGAACCGGGTGCCGGAGAAGAACCACCTGGCGTTCCTGGAACTGCTGGGAGTCCGGCTGTTCCCGCCCGCGGCCGCGCACGCGGAGGTGACGTTCTGGCTCTCGGCGGCGCAGGACGAGACGGTGCTGCTGCCGCGGGGCACCGAGGTCACCACCGCGCACGCCGAGGAAGAGCAGGAGATCGTGTTCGCCACCGTCGGCGAGCTGCCGATCCCCCCGTGCGAGCTGCAGACGCTGATGACGCTGACCGCGGGCGGCCGGCCCGCCGACCGCACCCCCGACCTCACCGCCGAGCAGGACGTCCAGTGCTTCCAGCCGGTTCCCGTCGCGGGTGACGCGATGCTGATCGGGCTCGACCGGCCGGTTCCCCGCTGCATCGTGCTGGTGCAGCTGGACAGCCAGGTCGAAGGCATCGGGGTCGATCCGCGCCAGCCTCCGCTGGTCTGGGAGGCGTGGGACGGCGCGGGCTGGGCCGGCTGCGAAGTCCTCGAGGACACCACCGGCGGGCTCAACCGCCCCGGCGACGTGCTGCTGCAGATCGGCCCGGCGCACACCACTTCGGCCGTGTCCGGGGTGCGCGCCGGATGGCTGCGCTGCCGGGTCGTGGAACCCGAGCCGGACCAGCCGTTCTACTCCGAGACCCCGACCGTGCGGGTGGCCGAGGTGTGCACCATCGGCGGCACCACCACCGCCGAGCACGCCGAGACCATCCGGGACGTTCCGCTCGGCGAGTCCGCGGGGGTGCCCGGCCAGCGGTTCGCGCTGGAGCAGGCACCGGTGCTGACCGACGGGGAGCCGATCGTCGTGCAGGTTTCCGCCGACGAGGGCTGGCAGGACTGGACGGTCGTCGAGCACTTCGGACACTCCGGACCCGCGGACCGGCACGTCACGCTCGATGCCACCAACGGCGAGTTCGCCTTCCCGCCCGCCGTCCGGTCACCGGACGGCTCGCTGCACCGATACGGCGCGGTGCCCGCGAAAGGCGCGCATCTCCGGGTGCCGAAGCTGCGCACCGGCGGCGGCCGGGACGGCAACGTCGCACGTGGTGCGATCTCGGTGCTGCGCAGCTCGGTGCCCTACATCTCCGAGGTGCAGAACCGGGAAGCCGCCGCGGGCGGCGTGGACGGCGAAACCGTCTCGGAAGCCATGGTCCGGGCCCCGCACCAGCTGCGGATCCAGGAACGCGCGGTCACCGCGGAAGATCACGAGCAGATCGCCCGCCAGGCCGCTCCCGCGGCCGCCCGCATCCGCTGCCTGCCTGCCGGTTCCGATCACGAACCCGGCGCGGCCCGCGTGCTGGTGGTGCCGGACGCGGTGGCCGACAGCGGCGACCGGCTCCGGTTCGAGCAGCTGATCCCGACCGAGCAGATGCTGGCCAAGATCGCCGCGCGGCTCAACGAGCGGCGCCTGCTCGGCGCGCGGCTCGTGGTGGAACCGCCGTACTACCAGGGCATCACCGTGGTGGCGCGGCTGACCACGGCCGAACCGGAGGTGAACCGGGTCAACACCGCGGCGCTGGAGGCGCTGTACCGGTACCTGAACCCGCTGCGCGGCGGCGTCGACGGCACCGGCTGGCCGTTCGGCAGGCACGTGCAGGCAGGCGAGATCTTCGCCGTGCTGCAGCGGGTCGAGGGCGTCGCGCTGGTCGACGAGGTGCGGTTGTTCCCCGCCGACCCGATCAGCGGGCGGCGCGGCAGCCCGGTGGAACGCGTCGAACTCGCCCGGCACGCGCTGGTGTTCTCGCACCAGCACCAGGTCGTGGTGGACAGCGCGGAAGGCAGCGGGACGGCATGACCCGGGGCGAGCTGCCCGAGCTGCCCAGCCGCTACCCGCTGGGCGAGCTGCTGCCAGGGCTGTACGCGGGCGATGACCTCGCGCAGCGGTTCACCGCCGGGCTGGACACCGTCCTCGCACCGATCTTGTCCACTTTGGACAACTTGGCGCACTACTTCGACCCGCGCACGGCGCCGGAGGACTTCCTGGAGTGGCTGGGCGGCTGGGTCGCCGCGCAGCTGGACCCGTCCTGGCCGGACCCGCTGCGGCGGGCCTTGGTGCAGCGAGCCGTGGAGCTGCACCGGTGGAACGGCACGCCGCGGGGCGTGGTCGAACGGTTGTGGCTGTGCCTGGGCGTGCGGTCGCGAGTACTGGACGGTCCGGGCGCGGTCATCTCGACCAGGCCCGGTACCGCGCTGCCCGGCGCGCCGATCAGCGAAGCCGTCGTACAGGTGTGGCCGGGCCGGGCGGCGGTGGACCGGGCGCGCGTCACCGAACTCGTCGACGCGGTCCAGCCGGTGCACCTGACCTGCACCGTCGAATTCCTGCCCGGCCCACCGGAAGGGGTGTAGCAATTGCGACCGTGTTCGACGTGCGGCGCCGGAGTCGCCGCCACCGACGACTTCTGCGGCAACTGCGGCAGCTACTTGGGTTGGGACACGACGCCGCGCGCGCAGCCGGACCCGGAACCGCCGACCGAACGGATCCCGCGCCCGCAAGCTCCAGACGCCGCACCGGCCGATCCCGCGCCGCGCGACCCGACGTCAGGCGACCCCGCCTCGGCAGGTCCGGTGCGGCCCGATTCCGCAACCTCCCGCCCGGCGGCAGCGCAAGACGCAACTGCGCAGAACGCCGCTGCGGCCGCTCCCGAGGTCCCCGGCGCGGTGCAACTGGCCAAACCCGTCGCACCACGCCCGGAGCGCAGCGCCGCCCCGCCGACCGAAACGCCCGACGGCCCGCCCTGCGACTCCTGCGGCACCCCCAACCCGCCGGGCCGGCACTACTGCCGCCGCTGCGCAGCGCCCCTCGTGGAAAGCGAGCGAGCCGAACAACCGCCGTGGTGGCGCCGCCCGCGCCGCCCGCGCAGCAGGGCCGGGCCGGGCAGGATGGC
>NZ_JAFRFW010000237.1:0-1624 GCF_017434145.1 Saccharopolyspora sp.
GGAAGCGCGCGCGCAGCGAAACCGGCTGCTCGAACGCCAGCGACGGCCAGCCGCGTTGCGCGGCGTGCCTGCGCAGCCCGCGATCCGGGTTGACCACCGTCGGGTGGCCCACCGCTTCCAGCAGCGGCAGGTCCGTCACCGAATCCGAATAGGCGTGGCAATCCCGCAGGTCGTAGCCGTAGCGCTCGGCGAGGTCGCGGGCCGCGGCGGCCTTGTTCCCCGCCGAGCAGTAGAACTCGACCTCACCGGTGTAGCGGCCGTCGGCGACGACCATCCGGGTTCCGGCGGAATGCGTTGCGCCGAGCAGTTTCGCGATCGGCGCCACCACTTCTTCGCCGGAGGCCGACAGCACCACGATGTCGTGGCCCTGTTCCTTGTGCTCGGCGATGAGCTGGGTGGCTTCCTTGTAGACGAGCGGATCGACGATGTCGTGCAGGGTCTCCTCGACGATCGCGTTGACCTGCTCGACGTCCCAGCCGGTGCACAGCGAGGTGATGTGCGCGCGCATCCGGTCCATCTGGTCGGCGTCCGCGCCTGCCAGCATGAAAACGAATTGTGCGTAGGCGCTTTTCAGCACCGCCCGGCGGTTGATGAGACCTTCCTGGAAGAACGGCCTGCTGAATGCGAGCGTGCTCGATTTGGCGATGACCGTTTTGTCCAGGTCGAAGAATGCCGCCGCCCGGGGTCCGGTGGCGGTCGGGGGGTTCGCGGGCGCTGTCACGTCGCACAGCATACGACCGGGACCCGGCGCGGCGGGCGATGCGCGGCGCGCGGGCCTGCTTCACTGCGAGTGGCCGACTTCGGCTCGTTGCAGTGAGTTCTCGCCACGTTCGGGCAGTGGATCGGGCGTGGCGTTTCCAGAAGGCGCGACAGGATGCTTATGTTCGTCCTAATGGACGGGACGCGAGTGGGGGAGACCGGGCGCTAGAGTATGGGGGTCCGGGAACCGGACGGGTTCAGCTCGACCCCCCGGAGCTGAACTCTCGGCGACCCCCGTCCTCCCCCTGGCGGGGGTCGTCCGCATTGTCGGGGGCGATGTTCCCGGCCGCGTCCGGTGCGGACGGTTTCCGAGCAAATTATTCCAGGCTTCAAGTAGTTTCCGCGGTGCGCGGGCACTTCTTTTCGGCTCCCTGCGCTGGTCGGGCCATTTCCGGTGAACCCTTCACGGTTGATCGCTTAATCGGGTGAAGAAGTTGTCCACAAGGTGCCGGTCCATCCACAGATTCCGGAATTCGGTCTGGGCGCCGCCGCCCGGCCGCTGCAACGTGGACGTCGAGCGGGAATTCCGCCGGTCCCGGCGCGAATTCCTCCCGCGAGCCCTGCGACCGGAACGGGTGCCGGCATGCCCACCTCGACCACCGCACCACCACTGCTCGTCAGCCAGGACGACGACCTGGCCGCGGAGATCACTCGGTTGACCGCCGTCGCGGGCTGCGACCTGCGGCGTCGCGCCGACCCGGCGGAGACGGGGCAACTCTGGCGCGAAGCGCCGCTGGTGCTGCTCGACGACCGCACGGCGGCTCGTGCTGCCGCGGCCGGTATGCCGCGACGATCAGCGGTCCTGCTGGTCTCCCGCACGCAGCGAGCGGAGCGGTGGCGGTCCGCGTTCGAGATCGGCGCGGAC
>NZ_JAFRFW010000238.1:0-3319 GCF_017434145.1 Saccharopolyspora sp.
AAACTACGGCGGTCCGGCGGACGCGCGGTAGGACGCGATGTCCTATTGCCCGATCGGGTCAGCGGACCCCGAGGCGCTCCGCGAGGTTGCGCAGTCCCGGCTCGGCCGACAACCGGGTGTGCAGCAGGTCGCGAGTCACCGACTTGATGAGGTTCTGGTGCCTTGCCCAGGACGGAGCCATTTGCTCTGCTGCGACGAGCAATGGCAGCGCGGAGCCGGGCCGGCCGAGTCGCGTGTTCGCCAGCGCGCGGTCCGTGAGGTGCCGAGCTCGGGCAGCCACCGGCAACGACGCCCCGTTTCCGGGCATGCCTCGCGCGGCGTCGAGCGCACGCCGGTACTCGCCGGTCTGCACGCCGATGTCCACGCTTTGCATCGTGAGTTGGGACGGACCGAAAGCGGTGTGGTAATCGCTGCGATCACCGCCGATGCGCTCCGCGGCTCGCGCGCTCTCCGCGACGAGGTCCGTTGCGCGTGCCTCGCTGCGGGAACGGGCAGCAGCGGTCCCGGCGGTGAGCACCAGCGAGCCGTAAGCGGACAGCTGCGGCAGAGCGGCTTCACCTCGCGGTGCGATGCTTTCCGCGGCGCGTACGGCAAGAGCCTCGGACTCCGCGTACCTGCCGGAGGCCATGAGCTGCCAGGCGATCGAGCCGCGCACCATCGCGGCGAGCAGCGGATCCGCGCTGGTGTCGGCGGCTTGCGCGGCCTGCCGCGCCGCCAGGAACGCCGCGTCCGACTGCTTCAGGTGCACCAGCACGCACCCGGCTACCCAATACCCGTCCGCGAGCAGCTCGGCGGCCGTGGCTCGGGAACCGGACGCACCGACCGTCGCCCGCAAGGAATGCAGCACACCGGGCAGCAGCGCGGTGAGCTGCTCGTACTTCCCGGCCCAGTAGGTACCCCACAGGTGAGTGAGCGTCCGCGTCGCCTCGTCGTGCGTCATCGGCTCGACCTCGACCGGCGCCGTCCCGACCAGGTCGTCCACGCCGGTCACCGCGAACCGCAGCGCGGTGACGCCCTCGTCCTGGTGCTGCTCCGGCAGCGTCGCGCGCCCCATCAGATCGGCGAGTGTCACGTCGAGCGCGCGGGCTATCCGGTGCAGGCTCGCGACACTGGCCGTGTTCCGGGTGCCCTGCTCCAGTTTGCGCACCAGATCGACCGAGACGGCGGCACGTTCCGCGAGCTGCCGCTGCGTGTAGAGCCTGCCCCGAAGCTCCCTGATCCGGACGCCGATCGGCTTAGCTGTGCTCTCGTCCGCCATGCCAGTCCACCCTCTCCGGCCGAGTCGCCACGATTGGCCGTCGCACTCGGTTTCCCGTTGTGCGGCAACGGATTCCCGAGCCTACTCACCTCCCGATCCGGTGACGACCAGCTGCCCCGATCAGAGCAATCACCGGCACCTGACGTATTCCGGAGCGAGCGGCCCTACTCCGAATGGTGCGCCTGATCCGGTCAGGACAGCCCGAGTTCGTTGTCGAGCATGTCGAACATGGCGTCGTCGGTGGCTTCGTCGAAGTCGAAGTCCTGTTCCGGAGCCGGGTCGTCGCCGCGCAGCGATTGCCACTTCGACCGGAGGACTTCGAGCCGGCCGGTGACCTGCTCGTGCAGCTGCTCGTCCACCCGCACACCGTCGAAGACCCGCTGCAATCGGTCCAATTCGGACAGCAGTGCGGTCGCCGAGTCCTGCTCCGGTGCGAGTTCGGCGAGCAGGTGCTCGACCAGCTCGGCGGGGGTCGGGTGGTCGAACAGCAGCGTCGCGGGCAACCGGAGACCGGTGGCCGTGCCGAGGCGGTTGCGGAACTCGACCGCGGTGAGGGAGTCGAAGCCGAGCGATTTGAACTCATCGTCGGGCCGGACCGCCCATTGCTCGTCAGCCCCGGGCTCGCCTGCGGAGTGTCCGAGGACCGCGGCGACGTCCTTGCGCACCAGTTCCAGCAGGGCCTCGCGTCGCTGGGCCGCATCCATCCCGGTGAGCCGTTGCGCCAAATCGTCTCCGCCCGCCGCGGTGCGCCGGGCCGGGGTGCGGACCAGTCCGCGCAGCAGCCATGGGACCTCGTTCCGGGCCCGCAGCGCGGCCGAGTCCAACCGCACCGGGGCGAGCACCGGCTCGACTGATCCGACCGCGGCGTCGAACAGCGCGAGACCGTCCACTGCGGACAGCGGCGGAGTTCCGGCGCGACTCATGCGTTCGGACTCCTCCCCACCGAGCATCCCCTGGTCCCATGCGCCCCACGCCAGCGAAACGGCGGGCGATCCGGCTGCACGCCGGTGCCGCGCGAGGGCGTCGAGGTAGGAGTTCGCGGCCGCGTAGTTGCCCTGCCCGGCCGTGCCGAACAGCCCGGCGGCCGAGGAGAACAGCACGAACCCGTCCAGTTCCAGGCCCTTCGTCGCCTCGTGCAGGTTCCACGCGGCGTCGACCTTCGGTCGCAGCACGGCCGAGGTCCGCTCCGCGTCGAGCGAGCCGAGCACACCGTCGTCGAGCACTCCGGCGCTGTGCACCACGGCTCGCAGCGGGAACTCGGCCGGGATGTCCGCGAGCACTCGGTCCAGCTGCTCTCGATCGGCGGCGTCGCAGGCCACGATGGACGCTTGTGAGCCGAGTTCTTGCAGTTCGGCGACGAGTTCGGCCGCGCCCTCCGCCTCCGGCCCCCGGCGACCGGCCAGCAGCAGCCGCGGCACTCCTCGCTCGGCGAGGTGCCGGGCGAGGCGGCGGCCGAGACCACCGGTGCCGCCGGTGATGAGAACGGTGCCGTCCCAACTCACCGGCTCCGCGGCGGTCTCCCGCACGAGGCGGCGGACTCGCACCTTTCCGTCCACGATGGACGCTTCCGGTTCGGTGCAGGACAGCGCCCGCAGCAACGCATCCGCTTCGACGTCGGCGCCGAGGTGCAGAAGGCCGAAGTTGCCCGGATTCTCCGACTCCCCGGTGCGCACCAGACCGGCCGCGGTCGCGGCGGCGAGATCGTCCCGCATCGCGAACACGAGCCTGCCGGGGCCGCTCCAGTTCTGGAGCGCTGCGCGCACCTGGTTCGTCAGCTCGTGCGCGGACTCCGGTGAATCGTCGCCGTGCAGCGAGCACAGCACGGTCCGGTCCTCGTCCACGTCCGATGGCGCGGTGCGCACGTCGACCTGCACACCGCACGCCTTGAGCACGTCGGCCAGTCCGAACGGGTCGGCCCCGGCCAGGATCGGCGCCGCGGCACGATCCGGCTGCTGCGGCAGCGCTGTCCACTCCGGACGGTAGAGCGAGTCGGTGCCGTGCAACGGTTGCTGCTTGCGGGGGCGCAGCGAGCGGATGGTGGCGACCGGGTTTCCGGAACCG
>NZ_JAFRFW010000239.1:0-6533 GCF_017434145.1 Saccharopolyspora sp.
AAGGTGCGCACGCTGCTGCCGCCGATCGTGGAGAAGGTGGCCGCCTCCGGGCACCAGGTGATCTGGCAGTGCGACCCGATGCACGGCAACACCCACGAGTCCAGCACCGGGTACAAGACCCGGCACTTCGACCGGGTGGTCGACGAGGTGCAGGGCTTCTTCGAGGTGCACCACGCGCTGGGCACCCACCCGGGTGGTATTCACGTCGAGCTGACCGGTGAGGACGTCACCGAGTGCCTCGGCGGTGCTCAGGAGATCTCCGACACCGATCTCGCCGGCCGCTACGAGACCGCGTGCGACCCGCGGCTGAACACCCAGCAGTCGCTGGAGCTGGCGTTCCTGATCGCCGAGATGCTGCGCGGCTGAACCGCTTCGAGCGAACGAGGAGGGCCCGGGAAGTCCCGGGCCCTCCTTCGTTTCGCGGCTCACCTCTTGGAAGCGAGCGACTGCAACGCGGAGCGCGCTCCCAGCGGGTCGTGCTTGAGCAGGGAACCGGCGGCCAGCAGGGCGGCGGCGATGCTCACCGCGACGAACGGCCCGTTGTACATGGCCTGCTCGCCGTCCGGGTAGTAGGCCAGCACCAGCGCCACCGACGTCCCCACCACGTACGACAGCGCACGCGGGCTCCACGGCAATGCGCAGCCCAACGCCAAACCCCAGGTCAAGTACCACGGAAGCACCACGGGTGAGAGCGCGGCCGCGGCCAGCAGCGCGAGCGCGGCGCAGCGGACCGCGTTCGTGCCGCCGTCGCGGGCCCGCCACCACAACCGGGCCAGCAGCGCCGCCAGCACCAGCGAACCCAGCGTGCGCCCGGTCTCGACGAACGGTCCCCGGTCCACCTCGGCGAACATCGCGACGACGCCGTGCACGGCCTGGCCCAGCCCGGTCGGTGCGGACAGGTAGTTCACGATCATGCCGGGTGCCGACAGCGCGGGCAGCCACCCGAAACCGACCTTGGCCAGCGCCATCGTCGCGGCGAACACCGGCACGAACACCGCGACCGAAGCCGCACCGGCCCGCACCAAGCGCTGCCTGCGATTCCCCGGCAGCCGCGCCGCCCAGATCCACACCAGGAACGGCAACGCCACACCGGCCGTCGCCTTGATCGACATCGCCAACGTCAGCAGCGCAACGCCTGCGGCGTGCCGCCCGCGCAGCGCCAGCAGCACGCCCAGCGCCAGCAGCCCGATCATCAGCATGTCGTTGTGCGGGCCGCCGACCAGGTGCACCACCGTCATCGGGCTGGCCGCCACGAGCCACAGCGCGACCGGCAGCCTGCCCCCGAGCTCGGCCACCAGCCCGGGCAATGCGAAGATCAACATCGCCAGGCCGCACAGCAGCACCAGCCGCATCACGATGACGCTGGAGATCATGCCTTCGCCCGCGAGCAGGATGACGCCCTTGGCGATGCCCATGAACAGCGGTCCGTACGGCGCCGGCGTGGTCTGCCAGGTGGGGTGCACGTTGTCCGGGATCGGACCGATCAGCGCCGAAGGCCCCACGCCGTAGGGGTCCATGCCGTGCAGCGCCAGCAAACCCTGGCCGAGGTAGCTGTAGACGTCCCTGGTGAACAGCGGCGGCGCGATGAGCATCGGCGCGATCCACGCTGCGGTCGCCAGCAGCACTCCGCGCGAACCGACCAGTCCCGCGAGCACTCCGCGCCCCAGCCGCACCCACGCCCACACCAGCACGCCGAAACCGCTGTAGAGGACGGCCAGCGCCATGTCCCGGCCGTGCCCGTAGCGCATCGCCGAGAGCGGCCCGGAGCTGAGCACCGGATCGTGCACCAGCACCCCGGCACCGCCGAACGATCCTGCCAGCAGCAACAACGAACCGAGCGCCCCCAGCAGCACCGTGCGCACCGGTAACCGTCGAGTGCTCGCATCCGCGTGCCCGGCGCCGCCGGTGCGTCGATCACCGGAGGGATCTCGGGGTGCGGCACCCGGCGCACCCGTGCTGGGCTCGTCCGCGGTGCCCGCTCGGGTCGGAGGGCTCGAGGGCATCGTGCGCACCATGTTTGCACACGGCGCCGGAACCGCTGCCGCGGCCACGCCGGGCCGGCCGGGCAGTGATCAGGAACGCACCGCCGGTCAGCGGCTCACAGCGCGGTCGCGCGCACCGTGGAGCCCGGTTCGACCTTGCTGCCCGCCAGCGGGAACTGGCCCAGGATCAGCGCGTTCGGGCGTTGGAAGAACGACTGCACCTGCAACTGCAGGCCCATCGACGCCAGCTGCTGCTGGGCCTGTTCGGCCTGCGTGCCGTTGAGGTCGGGCACGGTCACCGCGTTCGAGACGACCACGCCGATCCGCGGCTTGCCGGACAGTTCCACGGTCGTGCCCGCGGACGGGTCGGTGGTGATCACGTGGTCGGCTTCCACGTTCGGGTCGAACTGCTTGCCCGCCTCGTACGGCTCGAAGCCCGCGGCTTGCAGCGCGGCGAACGCTTCGTCCTTGCCCGCGCCGGTCACGTCCGGCACCTGCACCGGCTGCGGCCCCTTGCTCACCACCAGCCGCACCTCGGAGCTGATGGGCAGCTGGGTGCCCGCGGCCGGGTCGACGCGGATCACCGAGCCCTCGGGGATCGACGGGTGGTACTCGTCGGCCGAGGTGTCGTGCACCGGCCGCAGCTTGGCCTCGCGCACCGCGCTCTGCGCCTGCTCCAGCCCGGTGCCTGCGGCGATCTCCGGCACCTTCGGCTTCCCGAGCGAGACCACCAGTTGCACCGAGTCGCCGCTGAGGATCCGGGCGCCCTGCTCCGGTGTGGAGCTGATCACCGTGCCCGCCGGGGCGTTGTCGTCCAGCTGCCGCGTGACTTCGGCGGTGAGGTCGGCGCCGCGCAGCACCTGCGTCGCGACCTGCTCGGTCTCACCGGTCACCCGCGGCACCTGGATGTAGCGGCCGTTGCCGAGCCACCACGCCGTGCCGCCGAGCAGCCCGGCGATCACCAGGATCGTCAGCGTCCACAGCGCGAACGCCCGACCGCCCCGGCGCCTGCGCGCTTCGTGCCGTTCGGCGGGTGACGGGCCGATCGCGGCGAGTTCGCTGGTCTGTTCCTCGTCGGACGGGCGCGCCAGCGCGCGCGTGCCGCGCGGACCGGCGTCCTGAGCGGCCGCGTGCGGAACCGGGAACGCCGGGTCCGGCACGGACGCCTCGGTGATCGGCGCGATCCGGTCGGTCGGCGGGCCGCCGTCACCCGGACCGTCCTCGGCCGCCATCTGCTGCGTGCGCTGCTGCGAACTCGGCACCGGGACCGTGACCTGCGCCAGCCCCAGCTCGGAGCTGATCCGGTCCAGCTCGGCCAGGAACGCAGCGGCGTCCGGCGGGCGGCCCGCCGGGTCCCGCCTGGTCGCGCGCAGCACCAGGTCGTCGATCGCGGGCGGCAGCTCCGGCGCCAGCTCACCGGGCGGCGGGACGTCGGAGTTCACGTGGCTGTAGGCCACCGAAAGCGCGGTGTCGCCGGTGTACGGCGGCTGGCCGGTGAGCAGCTCGTAGAGCACGACCCCGGCCGAATACACGTCGGTGCGCGCGTCGGCGTCGCCGGTGGTGACCGCCTCCGGCGACAGGTAGGCCACGGTGCCGAGGATGACGTTGCCCGTGGTGGTGCCCGCCGAAGCGGTCGCCCGCACCAGCCCGAAGTCGGCGACCTTGACCGAGCCGTCCAGCCCGATCAGCACGTTCTCCGGCTTGATGCCGCGGTGCACCATGCCCTCGCGGTGCGCGGCGGCCAGCGCCGACAGCGCCGGGCGCAGCACGCTCACCGCCAGCGGCAGCGGCAGGGCGCCGCGGTCCTGCAGCAGGTCCCGCAGCGTGCAGCCCTCAACCAGCTGCATCACCAGGTAGACGTGGTCGCCGTCGATCTCGCGGTCCACGCCCTGGTCGTAGACGGCGACGACGTCGGGGTGGTGCAGCTTGGCCGCCGAGCGGGCTTCCAGCTCGAAGCGGTGCACGAACGACGGGTTCGCCGAGTAGTGCGAGTCCATCACCTTCAGCGCCACCGGCCGGTCCAGCCGGGTGTCCAGCCCGCGGTAGACCACCGACATGCCGCCGTGCGCGATGACCGAGTCGACCCGGTAGCGGCGCTCCAGCATGGCCCCGAGCAGCTCGGAGCCGCGCTCGGGTCGTGTTCCAGGAGTCATGGCCTCCGCCAACCGCCGGTCGTGTCGCACTTTCCCGCGACGATTGTTCCAGGGCGCATCGGCGCCACCGCCGACCGGTGCCGAGGGCCGCCCGCGGTACGGCCGCGACGGCCCGCTACCATGCGCTCAAGACCCAGATTGACCCTTCCGGGGCACGCCTGTGCCGCCTCGCCTGTGGCATCGTGGGCCAGGTGAGTGCTATCCCTGCTGCCCCGGATGTGCTTGCTCCCGATGTGGAGATGACCCCGCTGCCCGATGTCGCAGAGCGACTGGGGCTGCCGGAGACCCGGGTGCACCAAATGATCCGTGACGGACACCTGCTCGCCATGCGCCGCGAGGGCGTGCTCGGCGTGCCGGAGGCGTTCCTCGCCGAAACCGCGGTCGTGAAGGGGCTGGGTGGAACGATCACCCTGCTCCGCGACGCCGGCTACAACGAGGACGAGATTCTGCGCTGGCTGTTCACCGCCGACGACACGTTGCCGGGAACCCCGATCGACTCGTTGCGCGGTGATCGGGGGCGCGAGGTCAAGCGGAGGGCGCAGGCGATGGGCTTCTAGTACCCCTCCGGTCGGCGGCCCGGCCGAGTGGCCCAGGTCTCCGCGCGGGACGGGCTCGGGCGCAGCGCGGCGACCGGAGAGCAACGACACAGCAGGAAATCGTTCAACCCGGTGCCGGGTCGCCCAGCGGCGGCCCGGCACCGTCGTATTCGCAGGGCAGTCGCCGTGTTCGGGGAGTTCTTCCGGCGGCCGCGTCGGGGCGCTGCGCGGTCCGATTTCGGGCTCGGTTCACCTGCTGCGCCCCGAGATTGAAACGTGATGTCACTCGGACCTGTTTCAATGTGGGTCGAACTGGTTCCGCATCGCTGCGCCCGCTTCTGCGTGTCGCGTAGTGATCGGGCGCGGCCGAAAGGGGGTTTGAAAACGGTGCGCCCGATCGCCACGGTTTGGCAGGCACTCGTCCCGGCAGCGTCGTTCTACCTGGTTCTCGCTGTTGTCGGCACGGTGTTCGCCGTGATAATGCGAAGCCGTCGTTTCACCGTCGTTCCCGCATTGTTCGTGTCGGTCGCGGACGCTGTTCTGCTGTACTCGGTGTTCCTGGTGGGATTCCTGGTCGCCGCCCCGCAGCCCGCCGCCGGGGTCGAGGTGCGGGTGGTGCCGGGCAACGACCTCGGCGTCGCGCTGCAGGCCAGCCCGGGTGATGTGCTGCCGTGGCTGCAACTGCTGGGGAATCTGCTGCTGCTGGCGCCGTTCGGTGCGCTGGCGCCGGTCCGCTTCGCCGGGTTCGGCGGCTGGGGCCGGGTGCTGGCCGGTGCGCTGGCGGTGACCTGCGGGATCGAGGTCTTGCAGTACACCGTGCTCACCGGGCGGGTCGTCTCGGCGGACGACGTGCTGCTGAACACCGCAGGCGCCGTGCTCGGTGCGGTGCTGACCCGCCCGTGGTGGGGCGAGCTCCCGCGCGCCCTCGCCGCCGCCCGGCCTGAGATGCGGAGTCGTCCGCGGCACGCGCTGCGCCCGCAATACGCCCGCTGAGCTCGAATTCGCGGAATGCGTCCCGCGCCGCTCCCGCGGTTTCCCGGCGTTGCCGTTTTCAACAGATGCCCGACAGTTCATCCATTCGCTTTCTCCACGGTGCGTCGCGCGCCGTGCACTCAACGCATCGGTCGCAATTCGCCGCGGCCGGAGCAGAAAACCAGGGAAATCCGTGAAAGTCCTGTGATAGGCCGCGGCGCCAACTGCGGAATGGTGTCCGAGTTCACCCGGTGATGCGCCGCGCGGCCAGTTTCCCGGAAACCAGCACCGGCGGAACCCCCACGCCCGGTGTCGTGCCCGACCCGGCCAGCACCACGTTCTCCGGATCCCGCAGCAGGTTGCGCGGCCGGAACGGCCCGGTCTGCGCGAAGGTGTGCGCGGCGGAGAACGGCGTGCCCGCGGCGTGCCCCTGCGCCGCCCAATCCAGCGGCGTCACCACCCGGTGCGCCTCGACCGAGTCGGCGAACCCGGTGAAGCCGCGGGCCTGCAAGGTCGCGAACAGCTCGTCCCGGTAGGCGGGCCCGATCCGTTCCCAGTCGAAGCCGGACGTGCTCAGGTTCGGACACGGCGCGAGCACGTAGTGCAGTTCGCGCCCTTCGGGAGCCAGCCCCGGATCGCTCGCGGTCGGGCGCGTGACCAGCAACGACGGATCGCTCATCAGCCTGCCGCGCCGGATGATCTCGGTGAAGGTGCCCTCCCAGGCGCCGCCGAACGAGATCGTGTGGTGCGCGGTTCCCGGCCAGCTCCGCGTCGTGCCCGCGTGCACCACGACCGCCGATGGCGACCACCGCAACCGCCGCGGCCGGGACCCGAGCAGCCGGTGCGCGACCGGCGGATCCGTGGTCAGCACCACCGCGTCCGCGTCGAGC
>NZ_JAFRFW010000240.1:0-3448 GCF_017434145.1 Saccharopolyspora sp.
CCGTCGTCGACGCTGCCGCGCCCGTAGAGGCGGCCGTCGCGCACCACCGGCGTCCACGGGTCCAGGCCCTCCGACCAGCCTCCGACCGGCGGCTGCTTGTCCAGGTGGCCGTAGAGCAGCACGGTCTCCTGCACGGCTCCGGCACTGGCCGGGATGTCCACCAGCAGCAGCGGGGTGCGCCCGGGCAACCGGACTTCTTCGAGGTGCGCGCCGGGGATCCCGCGCGCCGCGATCCAGTCGCGCACGTGCGCGATCGCGGCGTCGAGGCGGCCGCCGGCCGCCCAGTCCGCGTCGTAGGCCGGCGATACCGCCGGAATCCGGACGAGGTCGCTGAGGCTGGGCAGCACCGAGTCCTGCCACGCCTGCTGCACGGTCTTGCGCACGGCGGAACGATCCATGTTCGCGATCGTATGCCCGCAGCACGCGCAGCAGGCCCGGCGCTCGCCGCGACCGGAACGCCGGGCACGACCGGCAACGTTGGCAATTTCCAACGGAGGTCGATGATCATTCGCCCGCAGTGTCGGTACCGCGATCGTTCCAAGCACGTCATTCGGACGCCCATTGCTTTGATGACCTGGCGTTTTGGCCTCGCCGACCGCGAACTACGGTGCGCCGCGGGACGATCTCCGGGCGCGTCGCGCGCGGCGTTCGCCCCTGTGGCAGGGCTCACTGATCCGGGGATTTCCGTGCCAGGATTGGCCCAGAGCGATCCAACCGCTCCCGGTCGAGAACCCGCGCGGCCCCAACCCCGGTCGCACGGTCCCGGCCGGGGTTGCCGGGCAGCGTCGCCACAAGCGGCCGCCCGGCGTGACATATAGGAGATCCGCATGTCCCCGGAACACTGGACGCGACCGCTCCGACCAGGAGACGAGCACGACAACGACGTCGCCACCGGCCCCCCTGCCGCTACCGCAGCGAAACCCACACGGGAGCAGGTGATCGCGGGCTTGCGCGCGACGAGCGAAGGTGGAGCCGACCTGGTTCAGCTCCTCACCCCGGAAGGCCAGCGGGTGCACCACCCCGACTTCGGCCTGGACATCGGCGACGAGCAGCTGCGCGGGCTGTACCGCGACATGGTGCTGGTGCGCCGCTTCGACCGCGAAGGCAATGCGCTGCAGCGCCAGGGCCAGCTGGGCATCTGGGTGCCGCTGCTGGGCCAGGAGGCCGCGCAGATCGGCGCGGGCCGCGCGCTGCGCCCGCGGGACATGGCCTTCCCCAGCTACCGCGAGCACGGCATCGCGTGGTGCCGCGGGCTGGACCCGACCGAGCTGCTGGGCATCTTCCGCGGCACCGACCACGGCAGCTGGGACCCGGTGGCCACCGGGATGCACCTGTACACGATCGTCATCGGCAACCAGGCGCTGAACGCGGCCGGCTACGCGATGGGCCAGAAGTTCGAGGGCAAGGTCGGCGACGACGACGGCGAGGCCACCATGTGCTTCTTCGGCGACGGCGCGACCAGCCAGGGCGACGTGCACGAGGCGATGGTCTGGGGTTCGGTCTACGACGCGCCGCTGGTGCTGTTCTGCCAGAACAACCAGTGGGCGATCTCCGAGCCGGTGGAGCGCCAGACCCGCAGCCCGCTGTACGAGCGCGCGGGCGGCTACGGCTTCCCCGGCATCCGCGTCGACGGCAACGACGTGCTGGCCAGCCTCGCGGTCTCGCGCTGGGCGCTGGACGAGTGCAGGCACGGCAACGGGCCGGTGCTGGTCGAAGCGTTCACCTACCGGATGGACGCGCACACCAGCAGCGACGACCCGACCCGCTACCGGCTCGCCGACGAGCTCGAGGCGTGGAAGCTCAAGGACCCGATCGAGCGGCTGCGGGTGCACCTGGTGCGCGAGCAGCTCGCGGATCAGGACTTCTTCGACGACGTGCAGGCCGAGTCCGACGAACTGGCCGCCCGGTTCCGCGAGTTCTGCTTCGCCATGCCCGAACCGGATCCGGAACGGATCTTCTCCGAGGTCTACGCCCAGCCCAGTCCCGAACTGGACGCCCAGCGGGAGGGCTACCTGAACTACCTGGACGGCTTCGCCGACCAACCGCGAGGAGGTGTGCGCTGATGGCCGCGCCCGCGATGGAACGCGCCGGCAACGGCGCCCGCACCGACCAGACGGCGCGGACGGCGACGCTGGCGAAGAGCCTGAACATGGGCCTGCGCGCCGCGCTGGAGAGCGACCCGAAAGTCCTGATCATGGGCGAGGACGTGGGCAAGCTCGGCGGCGTCTTCCGGGTCACCGACGGCCTGCAGAAGGACTTCGGGCAGCACCGCGTGCTGGACACCCCGCTGGCCGAGGCCGGGATCATCGGCACCGCGGTCGGGCTGGCCATCCGCGGCTTCCGCCCGGTCTGCGAGATCCAGTTCGACGGGTTCATCTTCCCCGGCTTCGACCAGATCGTCTCGCAGCTGGCGAAGCTGCACTACCGCAGCCAGGGCAAGGTCAAGATGCCGGTCGTGGTGCGGGTGCCGTTCGGCGGCGGCATCGGCGGGGTGGAGCACCACTCGGAGTCGCCGGAATCGCTGTTCGCGCACGTCGGCGGGCTGCGAGTGGTCGCGTGCTCGAACCCGGCCGACGCCTACTGGATGTTGCAGCAGGCGATCGCCAGCGACGATCCGGTGCTGTTCTTCGAGCCGAAGCGGCGCTACTACGAGAAGGCCGAGCTGGACGTGGCCGCCGAGCCGCCGCCGCTGTTCAGCTCGCGCGTGCTGCGCCGGGGCACGTCGGCGACGCTGGCCGCGTACGGGCCGCTGGTGTCCACCTGCCTCACGGCGGCGGACGCCGCCGCCGAGGAGGGCACCGAGCTGGAGGTAATCGACCTGCGCACGCTGTCCCCGCTGGACCTGGGCCCGGTGTTCGAGTCGGTGCGCCGCACCGGCAGGCTGGTGCTGGCCAGCGAGGCGCCGCCGGAGTCGTCGATCACCTCGGAGATCACCACCCGCGTGCAGCAGGAGTGCTTCTACTCGCTGGAGGCGCCGGTGCTGCGGGCGACCGGCTTCGACTCCCCGTACCCGCCGAGCAAGCTGGAGAAGCACTACCTGCCCGATCTCGACCGGGTGCTCGACGCCGTCGACCGCTCGCTGGCGTTCTGAGGGGAGCGTTCGATGCCGCAGCTCAAGCACTTCCCGCTACCGGACGTCGGGGAATGGCTCACCGAGGCCGAGATCCTCGGCTGGAAGGTGGCGCCCGGCGACGCGGTCGCGGTGAACCAGGTGTTCGTGGAGATCGAGACGGCCAAGGCGGCGGTCGAGCTGCCGTGCGCCTACTCCGGCAAGGTGGTCGAACTGCTCGCCGAGCCGGGGCAGACCGTCGAGGTCGGCACGCCGATCATCTCGATCGACCTGGACCCCGACGGCGCCGACGCGCCTGCGGCGCCGCCCGCGAACGGTGCACCGCAGCGGACCGACCAGGACGCCACGCCGAACCTGGTCGGTTACGGGCCGCAGGCC
>NZ_JAFRFW010000241.1:0-1864 GCF_017434145.1 Saccharopolyspora sp.
AGGTGACCGCGCTCGCGCAGGACGACGAGCAGAACGCGGAGGCAGCGGTGCACCTGCTGCTGGAGCTGATCGAGACCGGCACGGCCGACGACCTGGAACTTCCGCCGCGGGTGCTGGTCCCGCGGGCGAGCACCGAAGGCAAGAGCTGACGGCTCACCGCCGCGATCGCTTGTCCCGCAACGCTTTCGCCTCGGCCCAGCACGTCGCGCAGGTCGGCGAGAGCCAGTCCTCGTCGCGCGGTTTCGTGATCAGCAGCGCTTCGCCGCAGAGCGCTTTGCGCTCCTCGCCCGGATACGGCCGCTCGGAGGTCAGCATCCCGTGCCGCACACCGCCGACCGGCCGCCAGTAGGCCACCGGACCGTTCGAGATCGGATCCACGTCCCGCTCCTTTCCACCCAGGGAGGCGGCGGCCCCAACGGGGAGGGGTCGGGGAGGACCGGGGCCGCCGCCAAGATCAGAACTTACCCTAGAAATATTTCTGATGGCATCACTCGAACGTGTTCTACTGGGTGTGCTAAACCTTGGCAGCCAGCGCAGTGCTCGGAAGGGAGCGGTATGGCACCGGCATCGCCCCTGGTGGCGGCGTGGGAGTTGGGCATCCGGCTCAAGGAAGCCCGCGAAGAGATCGAGATGAACGGGACCGACGCTGCGGAGTCGATCGGCGTCACGCAGAACTACTTGAGCAACATCGAGCACGGCCGCCGCAAGATCGCCGAGGACAAGCTCGCGAAGCTCGCAGCGACGTATCTGCTGGGCGAGGACGAGGCCGCCGAGTTGATCGGCTTGCGCCGCGAGGCGGACGGACGCGGCTGGTGGGCTCGCTACAGCGGGCTTTTCGCGCCGGAACTGCTGAGGTTCTTCGGCTTCGAGCACGGCGCCGAGGAGATCCGCAGCTACGAAAGCGGCGCGGTGTCCGGGCTGTTCCAAACCGAGGATTACGCGCGGGCCGTGCACAACGGTGACCGGGCGAACCTTCGCGGCTCGGAAGTCAACCGGCGGGTCGAGGCACGAATGCAGAGGCAGCGGCGCCTACACGGATCGGAACCTTTGCGCGCCACAGTGGTCATGGCCGAAGGGGCGATCAGGCAACAGGTCGGCGGGCCGGAAGTCCTTGCGGGACAACTGAAGCACCTGCTGGACTTGATCCACACGCACGCGGAGACCGTCGAGATCCGAATCATTCCGTTCACCGCTGACAGTTACGGTGCGATGGGCGGATCGACGTTCCATCTCCTCACTTTCCCCAGTGCGCGCCTCCGACGACTGGCTTGGCAGGAAACGGTCACTTCGCTGAACCTGATCGACGGCGAAGCGCGTGTGCACCAGTACTGCTTGTCCTTCAGCGAGGCTGCCGAACGTGCCGTCGATCGGCAGGAGTCCGAACGCCTCATTCAGGAGTGCCTGAACTCGATAACATGAGGATCATGCACGAGCTTCGGAACGCTTCTTGGCGCAAGGCCAGCTACTCGACCAGTTCGCAGGGTTGCGTCGAGGTCGCGCTGACCTCCGCAGCGGTCGGCGTCCGCGACACCAAGGATCGCAGCGGCGGCACCTTGACCTTCGACCACCGTCATTGGGCTTCCTTCCTACGTTCCGTCAAGAGGTGAGGATTGTGACCCCGCTAGAAGAAGCCCAGTGGTACACGTCGAGCTACACCTCGAACGCCGCAGCGTGCGTCGAGGTCGCACGCACGCCATCCGCGGTCGGCGTCCGCGACACCAAAGACCGCTCCGGCGGCACGCTCGTGTTCGACCGCTCCCGCTGGGCGTCGTTCCTGCGTTCGATCAAGGGGGATTAACAGCGGCACCTGCGGGTAGTCCGTGCGCGGAGGTCATGTCCGCGTAGGGAATGGAGACGCGCACGA
>NZ_JAFRFW010000242.1:0-1571 GCF_017434145.1 Saccharopolyspora sp.
CCGGAACCGCTGAGCCGCGCACAGCACCCACGTTCTCCAGGAGTGAACGGACCGTTCGCCCAATCTAGCCGGACCAACAGGCCGTTCACTCGGTGAGAGGTGGGGCGCGTCGCTGGTCGGGGTCCGCGACGCGCCCCCGTCGGTCTCCGTCGCGCGGTCGGCGGAGTTCGGCCGCTGCGGGCGGGAGACCGCCCCGGGCTCGTGCGGCGGGGAGGCGGGAGGCCGCTCGAGCCCGGAGAAGCCGCTAGTCAGATCGGGGCGTGCCGGGTGTCGGCTGCGTCGCGAGCAGAATCCCGTTGCACGCCGGGCAGGTCGGCGCCGCGAACCAGTCCACTTCGGACACTTCAGCGGTCAGCTCCAGCTGAGCGCCGCACACCGAGGTCGCCTCGGTTCTGCCACTCCACCGGCGCCCCCAGAAGGCGTGGCGCACCGAATCACTGCTCGGCCGCCAGAAGTGCCGCAACGATTCCTCAGCCATCCCCCGACCCCACTTCCGCGCACGACCGGCACGCATCGCGATCGAACTCCCCGTCCGGGCAAGCGCCGCGCCGCAGATGCACCGGCCCGTAGACGAAAGCACCGCAAGCCGACGGCAACGCCCCGCCATCGGTCCGCCGCACCACATGCCATCGCGAATCCACCGGGCCGCACGAAGCCGCCCACACCAAGTCCGTCATCTCGAAATCCCCCTGGTACCGGCTGTCTCTGCCGTTACCGCACCAGGTAATCATCGACTGTTCCGGAGCCGCAAGAACGCTTTCGGGGGATCTTCAACTCCCGATCTGCTCGGCATATTCTGTGGTGCATGGCTGGTACCACCCCGAAGGCGCGAGCACTCGGCGCAGAACTCCGAACCGCGCGCGATGCCGCGGGGTTCAGCGTCCGCACATTGGCCACCGCGCTGGACATCTCGCACGCGACGCTGTCCCGCTGGGAGACGGGCGATCGCTCGCCGAAGCCCGAGATGGTCGCGGCTTACCTGGCGAAAGTCGACGCACCCGCCGAACTCCGCAGCGAGCTGGTAGAACTCGCCCGCAACCCGGACGGCCCGCACTGGCTTTCCGTGGGGATGCCGGAGCAGCAACGGCAACTCGGCGCCCTGGTCGACATGGAGAGCACGGCAACCGCGATGACGACGGTAGCGCCGAATCTGGTTCCTGGATTGCTGCAGACCGCCGACTACGCACGAGCGATCATGGTCGCTGGCAACGTCACCGGATCGGAAATTGCGACCCGCGTCGCGGTCCGCGTGGGACGACGCGAAGCGATCGTCCGGAAGAACCCTGTGCAAATGCAGGCATTCATCGGCGAGCCGGTCCTCATGCAAACCATCGGTGGCGCCGAGGTGATGGCCGATCAGCTCGCGAAGCTGCTGGATTTCGGGCAGCTGCCGAACGTGACGATCCGGGTCATGCCGACTCGTTGTGAGTGGCATCCCGGCCTTGAGGGACCCTTCCTGCTCATGGACTTTGCGGACCAGGGTCCGGTGGTCCACCTCGAGAATCGGGTTTCCGCTCTCTTCCTGCACGAGCCGAACGACATGCAGCAGTACCGGGACGCGGCCGAGGCCA
>NZ_JAFRFW010000243.1:0-1895 GCF_017434145.1 Saccharopolyspora sp.
CCAGCGCGAGGTGGAGGACCGGCTGTCCGAGAAGATCCTGTTCGGCGAGGTCGAGGCCGGGCAGATCGTGATCGTGGACGTCGAGGGCTGGGACGGCGAAGGCTCCGACGACCAGGCGCAGTTCACCTTCCGCGGCGAGACGAAGCCGGGCCTGGTCCCGGACTCCCCGCCGGTGGACCTGGCCTCCTCGACCGGCCCGTCGGGCTCGTCGGAGGAGTCCGGCGAGAACCGCGAGTCGGAGTGACCTGACGAGCTCCGCTGACGAACGCGGCCCCCGCACCCTTCTCTGGGTGCGGGGGCCGCTTCGCGTTTGCGGTTTTCGACCACCGACGGGGAGCGAACGGACCGCTGGCCCTGCTGGATGGGGCGAACAGGTCGTTCACTCCGGGAAAACGGGGCGTCAGCGGATGCGGGGGAGGCGTTCGGTGGGGCTTTCGGGGTGGGTGACGCGGGGGAACTGGTCGGTGGGGGCATCCGCATCGTCCGCCTCGTCGCGCTCGCGGCGGGTTTGCCGGACGCGGGAGATCACGAAGTAGGCGATGGCCAGTGCGACCACGGCCAGGACGACCTTGGAGAGGATGCCCGCGTACTGCTCGACGAGGTACCAGTTCTGCCCGAGCAGGTAGCCCGCCACCACGAACACGGTGTTCCAGATCAGGCTGCCGAGGCTGGTGAACAGCACGAACGTGGGCAGCGGCATCTTCTCCACCCCTGCGGGCAGCGAGATGAAGCTGCGGAACAGCGGGATCATCCGGCCGAAGAACACCGCCTTCACGCCGTGCTTGCCGAACCACGCCTCGGTGCGGTCCACGTCGGAGAGCTTGACCAGCGGCATCTTCGCCGCGATCCGGTGCATCCGCTCCCTGCCGAGCGCGTGGCCGAGCCAGTACAGCGCGAGCGCGCCGAGCAGCGATCCGGCCGTCGTCCACAGCACCGCCGCGAAGATGTTCATGTTGCCCTGGCTGGCGGTGAACCCGGCCAGCGGCAGGATGAGTTCGCTGGGGATCGGCGGGAACAGGTTCTCGATCGCGATGATCAGGCCGGCGCCGGGGCCGCCGAGAGTTTCCATCACGCCGATGACCCAGGCGGTGAACCCGGTCGGCTCGGCGGGCGCGGCGGCCAGTGCGGTCGAGTGCATCGGGAACTCCGGTGGCGTCGGCAGCAGAGGGGCTGTGCTGGTCGGTGCGGCTTCGCCCGGTCGCGGCGTCCCGTGGGGGTGGGCGCGGCCAGGTCCGCGGATCATCCGGAGATCGACCGGGTAGGGGCGAATGTCCGTTATTCCATGATTCCAGCGCGCTCGGGCGCTTCGCCGTGTGATCCTAATCGCGCCCGACTCGGCACATTGATCCACAGAGCTGTGGATAACAAGCCTTCCTGTGGACCCCTCTTGTGGACAACTACGTGATCAATCCACAGGGTGCTGAAAGATCCCGCGCACCCGGCTCAAGCCCGCTGCGAAGCTGGACGGGTGCGCGTGGCGATGCTGGGGCCGTTCCGCCTGCACTCGGCCGACGGAAAGCAGGGGGCGCAGGCGCACCGGCACCTGGCCGAGGCGGAAGAAGCGGCCTCGGACATGTCGCGCACCGGTCCCGAGCAGGCGGTGACCGCAATGGCCGCCGCACCGGTGCTGCTCGACCGAGAACGAGCACGAGGCGGCGCGGGAACGGCTGGTCTTGGCGCTGGACAGCGGTATGGGCGTGCGGGAGATGCCCGCGGTGGCCGCGATCGCCGAGATCGCTGCGCGCTGGCGGCTGCGCATCGGTGATCCGCTGGGTGCCGAGCGGATGCTCGGGCTGGCGGTGCGGCTGCGCGGCGTGCTGGACGAGGGAGATCCGGACCTGCGCGGCGTGCTCGCGGAGCTCGCCGCGCACCCGGACCCGGAGACCCGGCGCAAG
>NZ_JAFRFW010000017.1:0-2267 GCF_017434145.1 Saccharopolyspora sp.
CTGCTCGCCGAGGCGCAGCGCCGCGGCGAACCGCGCATCGTCGCCCAGCTGCTCCGGCACTGCGCCGCGATGCGGCTGTCCACCCCCGGCCTCGCGCACGGCGCGGACCCGCTGCTGGACGAACTGCTCACGCACAGCCGCAGGCACGGCCTGCTGGTGCTGGAAGCGGACGCGCGGGCGCTGCGCGGCAGGCGGCAGCTGCTGGCCAGCGGTGAGGACAACGCGATCAGCGAGGTCGCGTGGGGCCTGGCGATGCTGGAGGACGAACTCGTACCGGACACCGCGCTGGGGCGGCGGTCCTGGGACCGGCTGCTGGCGACCGCGCTGATCGACCTCGGTTACGTGCTCACCCAGCTCGGCGTCTACGAGATGGCCGAGGTCGTCATGGGCCGCGCGCACCACCGCATCCGGGAGAGCGGCGGGCCGCACGAGATCGCGGTGCACATGATGAACCGCTGCCGGATGCTGCTGGGCTGGGGACTGCGGCTGGAGCGCATCGGCGAGGACGACGAGGCCGGTGAGCGGTTCGCCACCGCCTCCGCGCTGGCCTACGCGGTGGAAGGCCCGTGGCAGGAGTCGTTGTTCCCGCGGCTGCCGGACCGCACCGCGTGGGACCAGATCCCGCTGCTCGGCGCCGCGCACGCGCTCGCGCAACCCGGTCCGGAGCACATCGAGCGGTTGCAGCGGTTGCGCTCGCTGGACCGCGCGATCCACCCGCGGGAGAAGATCATCGTGGCGATCGCGCTGTCCCGCTGCCTGATGTCGGCCGATCGGCGCGCGGAGGCCGTGTCGGTGCTCGCCCCGTCCAGGTCGGCGGGGCAGGACTCCCGCTCGCACGTCACGACCGACACCTCCGACCCGACGCTGCGGATCTCGCTGGCCAGGGAGTACGCCCGGCTGGTCGAGATCGACGAGCCGATCAGCGACGCGCTGGGCGAGTACGTGCTCGAGCTGGAGACCGAGCTGTGGACGATGCGGGAGGCGCGGTACTCGACGCTTTCCAGCCGGTTGGAGAACGCGCGGCTGAACCTGCGCCACGACGCGATCACGCAGCAGGCGCTGCAGGACCCGCTGACCGGGTTGTCCAACCGCCGGGCGCTGGACGACCGGCTGGACTCGCTGCTGGGCAGCGCGGAGGCGCAGCCGCTGTCGATCGCGCTGGTCGACCTGGACGGGTTCAAGGAGGTCAACGACCGCTGCTCGCACGCCGAAGGCGACGACGTGCTGCGCGTCGTCGCGACCACGTTGCGGGACACGCTGCGGGTGGACGACTTCGTGTCCCGCTACGGCGGCGACGAGTTCGTCGTGCTGCTGCCCGTCGTGGCGCTCACGGACGCGGAATCCGCGTTGCAGCGCACGGTCGAGGCGATCGCCCGGTTGCCGAAGGCCCTTTCGCGCGGGGTGACGTTGTCGATCGGCGTGGTCGCGATGCGCGCGCAGGAGTCCGGCGCCCAGGTGCTGGCCCGCGCGGACGCGGCGATGTACCAGGCCAAGCGCGGCGGCGGGAACCAGGTCGCGACGTTCGCGGCGGCCGAGGAGGCGCAGTACCCGGCGGGGCCGAGCGGCCCGCGCGAGCAGGAGACCTGGATCCCTCCGCAACCGCACTGAGCGCGGGTGCGTCCCAGCCGCCACACGGCGGCTTCGTCGGAAATCACCCCGATCGCGCTATTGCGTCCGCGGCTCGCACGCTCGGTGATCAACCTGATGCCTTCTCCGCACATTTACCGCTATTCCGGCGCCGCCATCCGCCTGCGGTGGCCGCGCGCCGCAGCAGCTACGCGTCCGATCACGAATACCCAGTTGAGACGGGCCATGGCGACGGGGCCGGACCTTGCGGGGGAGGTATCATCGGCTTCCGCCGGAACGAGCGGACGGGGCACCCGGCCCGACCCGGAGTCGATCCGGTTACCCTTCACCCGCTTGGACGCCATCAGCAGTCGGCCAGCGGCGCCATAGCGCACCGTGGCCGCACCGAACAGGGCGACTCCGGCGTATCGGCGTCGAACCCGCTTGAGACCCGAGGGAGTGCGTTGATGCCCCAGGGCGCGAACGCCCGGCCCGCCCCCGACAGCACGTCCGGCGCGGCTGCTTCCGGCTCCCCCGGTGGCGGCTCCCCCGGTGGCTGGTCCCCGGACGACGCCCGGGTGCACGCGATCGTGCTGGCCGCGGGCGAAGGCACCCGGATGCGTTCGGCCACGCCGAAGGTCCTGCACCGGCTCGCCGGCCGCCCGCTGGTGGAACACGCGGTGCGCGCCGCGGCGGGCACC
>NZ_JAFRFW010000244.1:0-2532 GCF_017434145.1 Saccharopolyspora sp.
CGCCGCGGCCACGCACGCATTGCGCAGGCGCGCGCTGCGCTCGCTGCTGCAGTTCCCGCCCGAGCTGGTACCGGAGTTCTTCGAAGTCTTCTTCTCCCTGGACGAGCAGCAGCAAGCGGCGTTCCTGGCCGCCGACCACGACCCGGCGGGCACGGTCGCGACGATGAGCGCGCTGTTCCGGCGGGCGCCCTGGCCGATCCGGCGGCGGCTGATCGCGGGCGGCTTCGGCCCGGGCTGGGGGCGACGCTCAGCACGGCTTCGGCGGAAGCTGACCCGCGCTGCGCCGATCTGCGGTACACGTTTACACCGCCCGCAGCAGGGCGACTACCTGCGGGAACCGCTCGGCAACGCGGTCCGGTGCAACCGGCGAACGGTCCTGCGCTGCTGTGTTGGTGCCCACAGCGGCGGCGCGGGATGGGTGCTGGTGGCGTGCGAGTCGCGCTAGGTTGTGCTGCGGCAACCCTGTCGCCCTCGGACGAGGAGCAGCTGAGATGTCGGTGAACAGGTCGTGAATCCGCTCGATGGAGCACCATGAGTGCAGGCAACATCGACGGCGTGCTCGCGCTGGCGAACGGAGTGCGCTTCGCGTTCCAGCCCATGATCAACGTCAAGACCGGTGGGATCGTGGCGGTGGAAGCGCTCGCCCGGCCCACCGCCGGAAACGTGCATGATCTGTTCCGGGAGGCCGCGCGCGAGCGCAAGCTCACCGAGCTGGACGTGGCGCTGGCCTGCTCGGCACTGGGCGCGGCGGCCGAGCACGAGACGCTGCTGCCGCTGCACCTGAACCTGTTCGGCGGCACGGTCACGCACGACCTGTCCCGGCTGGACGAGCTCCGCGAGCGGCTGCGGGAAGTGGGCCGCCGGGAACACGAGATCACCTTGGAGATCGGCCCGCCGTTCGCCCGGCTCGACCCCGAACAGCTGCTGCACGGGGTGCGGTCGCTGCGCGCGGAAGGCTTCCAGATCGCGATGGACGGGGTCGGCCAGGGCGACGTCCCGCTGACCCTGATCGCCGACATGGACCCGGGCACGGTGAAGCTGGACCGGGGCGTGCTCGACGACCTGCCGGACTCGCAGCCGCGGCAGGCGGTGCTGGAGTCGGTTCGGCACCTGTGCGAGGCGACCGGTTCCGACCTGATCGCTGAAGGCGTCGAGAACGACCGGCAGCTCAGCGTGCTGCGGCGCAACGGAGTGCGGCTGGTGCAGGGCAACCTGCTCGCCCCGCCCGCACGGCGGCCCCCGACGACGATCACGGTGCCCGGGGTGGCCGCCGAGGTCACCGACCCGACCGGGCAGCCGCGCAACACCCTGGCCGCCGGCCCGCGAGTCACCGAGTTCCTGTCGCCTGCCACGCTGCTTTCGGTGGACGCCACCGCCGACACGGTCCGCGGGGTGCTGGCCGACCACTCGGAGATCAGCGGCGTGGTGCTGGTCGACGAGCACAACCGGCCGCAGTTCACCATCGACCGCAACCGCTTCCTGCTCGCGGTCACCGGCCCTTACGGGCACGCGCTGCACGCCAAGCGGCCCGCGTCCCGGCTGGCCGACGAACCCCGCGTGGTCACCACCGCGACCACCGCGATGGAAGCGTTGAGCCTGGTCACCCGCTCCGATCAGTACCGCATGTACGACGACGCGATCGTCGTCGACGAGTCGGGGCGCTGCCTCGGCGCGGTGCGCGCCGGGCACCTCATCCGCGGTATGGCGGACCTGAAGGTGGAGGAGGCCGCCGCGCTCAACCCGCTGACCCGGCTGCCCGGCAGCGACGCCATCGCCCGCGACGTGACCCGGCGGATCGCCGCCGGTGAGGTGTTCGGGGTGAGCTGGCTGGACATCGACGGGTTCAAGACGGTCAACGACACCGTCGGGTTCTCCGCGGGCGATGACCTGATCCGCGCGATCGGGCGCGGGCTCACCGACGCGTCCACCTCGATGCCTTCGGTTCGGGTGGGTCATGTCGGTGGCGACGACTTCCTGCTGGTCGCCGATCTCGACGACCTCGTGCCGCTCGCCGAGCTGCTGCTGGATCCCGAGCGGGACGCCGGTGGCGTGCCGGTGAGCCTCTCGCTGGCCACGCTGGTGTGCACGCAGAGCACGGTGACCAGCTACGACGAGGTGTCCCGGCTGCTGGCCCCGCTCAAGCGGGAGGCCAAGGCGCTGAGCGGCTCGAGCTGGGTGATGTCCCGGCCCGGGTCGCAGCACGTGGACGTGCTGCGCGGCAAGGGCGCTGCGCAGGGCCCGGGCGGGCGAAGCCCGGCGCAGCGCCCGGACGCCGAGCGCGAAGCCGTCCAGCAAACCGCCCGCAACGCGCAGGACGCCGTTGCGAACGCGGCCGGGAACGATGCGGGTCGAGCCGCTGCGCCGGACGGCACGCGCGGTGCTCCCGGCGCTGCGAACCACGCGGATCGTCCGCAGCCGTCCAGCGCACCCCCCGCCGCGAAGCCGGGGCCGCAGTCCTCCATGCCGGACGGGCCCGCTCGTCCACCGTCCGCGCCGGGCGGGAATCCGCACGTACCGCAGCCGCAACCGGGC
>NZ_JAFRFW010000245.1:0-5687 GCF_017434145.1 Saccharopolyspora sp.
TCGATCGAGCGATGCGGACCGGCGACCTGCCGACCACGCCGCTGCTGGCCGCCCGCTGCACCCGCGACCCGCTGAAGCTGCCGGTGCAGGTCACACCGCTCGACGCGCTCGACGCAGGACGGGCGGAACGGGAGGTGGTGGCCCGCAACCCGTTCCCGATGCCGCGTGCGGCGCCGGGCGAGCTGGCGCTGCCGGTGCTCGGCGGCCCGCTGCCGTCGCTGGTCGTGCCGGGGAGGGGTTCGCCATCGCCGGGCCCCGCCCCGGGACGCAGCATCGAGGACACCGTCGAGTTGCAGCGCATCTGAGCCCTGCCGCGCAAAACGGCCGCCGGACATCCGGCGGCCGTTTTCGTCGCTCGCTCAGGAAGCCGCGGTGACCGGCTCGGTGGTTTCCGCGATGTCCCGGCCCGCGCCGGTCCGCCGCGCCCGCCACCAAGCGAGCCCGGCGTAAACCAGCAGCGCGAGTCCGAAGTAGACGTAAGCGTTGCCGATCAGGTGCTCGAAGAGGTTCCAGCGCAGCTCGCGGCCGTAGCCCTGCGGCACCTTCCAGTGCGGTCCGATCATGAAGAAGGACGCGGCCAGCGCGGTGATCACCAGCAGCGGCCAGTTCCGCCTGCTCCACGCGGCCCCCGCCAGCAGCACCAGCCCCGGAATCGCCCACACCCAGTGGTGCGACCAGGATATCGGCGACACCAGCAGCGACAGGACGCCGTTGAGCGTCACCGCCATCGGCAGGTCCTGCTGCCGGATCGCGTGCACCATGCCCACCACGGCCAGCGCCAGCACCAGCACCGCCAGCACGAGGAACACGATCGACACGTGCCCGACGCCGAGCTTGGTCAGCGCCGAGCGCAGCGACTGGTTGCCCGCGTACACCGAGGCGTCGCCGGTGAACGTCGGCCCGAACGAAACGTTGCCGGTGGCCAGCACCTGGTGCAGCCAGAACTCGCGCGCGTCGTCGAAGGCCAGCACGACTCCGGCCAGCACGGTGCCGAGGAAGCCCAGCACCGCCATCAGGACCGGTCGGAAGTCCTTGCGCAGCAAGAAGAACAGCAGGAAGGCGGCCGGGGTGAGCTTGATCCCTGCGGCGATCCCGATCAGCAGCCCGCGCGGGTAGGGCAGCTTGCGGCCCGGTTCGGTGCGCCACAGGCAGTCCACCGCGACCATCGCCATCAGCACGAGGTTGATCTGCGCGTAGGTGATGGTCTCCATCACCGGCTCGGACAACGTCGCCAGCGGCAGCGCGACCGCGGTGCCCAGCAGCAATCGCTCGCGCTGCCCGCGCAGGAACTTCGCGGTGCCGAGCACCACGTACAGCGTGATCAGCAGCGACAGGTGCGAGACGAGCATGATGACCGCCACCGCGGCGGTCTTGGGCACCAGCCCGAGCGGGCTGAACAGGATCGCCGCGAACGGCGGGTAGATGAACGGCAGCTTGAGGCCCGACTCGGTGGCGGGCAGCGGTCCGTAGACGTCCTGGCCCGCGAGCCAGGCGCGCGCGCCGAGCCGGTAGACCTCGCCGTCGATGTGGTCGTGCGGGCTGATCGTGGAGACCATGAGCACGGCGACCAGCTCGGCGATCCCGATCGCCAGCAGCAGTCCTCGGTGCTCGTGCATCAGCTGGCGCAGTGCGGGTCTCGTCGCCGGTCCGCTCACCGCCACGGTTCACCGTCCAGGTCGTAGTGCGGGTGCCGTCGCCGATCCGGCGACCTTGCCCAGCCTAGAGGCCGCCTTGATCGCGCTCGGAGCGCGTCGCCGCGTCGCGGGCGGCCGGGCGGACCGGAGTCGGTTACCGTCAACCGTCCGGACAGGTCGATTCCCGCATCGGGTGGCGCCTGATCGACAGCAACGATACTTGCTGACCCAGCGTTATTAGCGTTCCGTGAATACCACCATTACGGGTGGTAGTGATGCTCTTGAATTAGCCCCTCTCCGCGGAGGAGAGTCCAGAGGACTGCTCCGTTTGGTGGGGAGGAGGGGCCGAATGAGTGTCCTCGACGTGACAGCACCGTCCCAGTTGCCGCCGATCTGGGACGAGCTGATCACCGGGCTGACCGTTGGTGTGCTGCTCACCGACGAGCGCGGCCAGGTGCTCGCCACCAACGACGTCGCCGCGGACCTCATGCAGCTGACCAAGTCCGATCTGCTCACCGGCGCCCGCCCCAGCGGCTGGACGGTGCGCGACGACACCGGCGCGGCCATGCCGGACTGGTCCGAACTGGCCGGCCAGGTGCTGCGCGCCGGTTCCCCGCTGTCCACCCCGATGGTGGTCGAGCGCGGCGGCCACCCGACGCGGCTGTGGGGCGATTTCCACGCGGTCCGCGCACAGGGCAAGCGCCGGGTGCTGATCCTGCTGCAGGCCGTGCAGACCGACGTCGGTCACGCCCGCGGCCTGCTCGACCCGCTGACCGGCCTGCCGGGGCGCGCGCTGCTGCTGGACCGGCTGGAGCAGTCCCTGGTGCGGGCGCGCACCCGCGGCATGCTCACCACCCTGGTGCTGATCGACGTGCAGCAGTTGGCCGCGTTCAACACCGAGCACGGTTTCGACCGCGGCGACGAACTGCTCAGCACCCTCGCGGGCAGGCTCCGGCAAGGTCCGTCCGACGAGCACACCGTGGCCCGCTACGGCGGCGACGAGTTCGCACTGGTCGCCGACCACCCGCACGGCACCGGGGCGGCGATCGCCCAGCCGGCGCGCCGGGTGGCGACCTGGCCGATGCGGATCGGCCGCTCCCGGGTGCGGCCGGGGTTGCGGGTCTCCTGGGTCACCACCAACGGCAACGCCACCGCGCACGCGGTGCTCTCCCGCGCCGAGCAGCAGCTGCAGCATTGATCCGCGCGGGCGGCGGGGAGTTCCTCAGCTGGTGATGAAGTCCTCGACCGCCTGGTAGGCGTCGGAGTCCGCGTACTGCTCCGGCGGCGATTTCATGAAGTACGACGAAGCGGACAGCACCGGTCCGCCGACGCCGCGGTCCTTGGCGATCTTCGCGGCGCGCAGCGCGTCGATGATGATCCCCGCCGAGTTCGGCGAGTCCCACACCTCCAGCTTGTACTCCAGGTTCAGCGGCACGTCGCCGAACGCGCGGCCTTCCAGCCGGATGTAGGCCCACTTGCGGTCGTCCAGCCACGGCACGTAGTCCGACGGGCCGATGTGCACGTTGCGCTTGTCCAGGTCGCGCTGCACCTGCGAGGTGACCGACTGGGTCTTGGAGGTCTTCTTCGACTCCAAGCGCTGGGATTCCTTCATGTTCAGGAAGTCCATGTTGCCGCCGACGTTGAGCTGCATCGTGCGGTCCAGGTGCACGCCCCGGTCCTCGAACAGCTTGGCCAGCACCCGGTGCGTGATCGTCGCGCCGACCTGCGACTTGATGTCGTCGCCGACGATCGGCACCCCGGCGTCGGTGAACTTCCGCGCCCACTCCGGGTCGGAGGCGATGAACACCGGCAGCGCGTTGACGAACGCCACCCCGGCGTCCAGTGCGGCCTGCGCGTAGAACTTGCCCGCGTCTTCCGAGCCCACCGGGAGGTAGGACACCAGCACGTCCACCTCGGCGTCGCGCAGTGCCTGCGCCACGTCGACCGGCTGCTCCTCGGCCTCGGTGATCGTTTCGCGGTAGAACTGCCCGAGGCCGTCGAGGGTTCGCCCGCGCTGCACCGGCACGCCCAGCGGCGGCACGTCGGCGATCTTGATGGTGTTGTTCTCGCTGGCCACGATCGCTTCGGAGAGGTCCCTGCCGACCTTCTTGGCGTCCACGTCGAACGCGGCCACGAACTGCACGTCGCGCACGTGGTACTCGCCGAACTGCACGTGCATGAGTCCGGGTACGCGGGCGTCCGGGTCGGCGTCGGCGTAGTAGTGGACGCCCTGCACCAGCGAAGCGGCGCAATTGCCGACGCCTGCGATCGCCACTCGAACCGCACCCTCGCGGCGGTCTGTGCTCATGGCAGGGTTCTCCTTGTTGATCATTCGTCTCCCTTTCCCTGGCGGTCCGGCGCGCAGCGCGGGCGGCGCGCATCGACCGACCTGGTGCGCGGCCGCCTCCGGACCCCGACCGGTCCGCGCGCTGCGCCGCTGAACCTGACAACCGCGGCCCGGCCCGGGCTGTTCCCGCTGAGCCGGCTCCCCCTCGAAAGGCGCGCGAACCGCGGCCCCCGGTGCGTCCCGGGGCCGCCGGACCACCCGCGGCACTTGCTCGCCGAAGCAGTATATCCGTCCGGGATCTCGGAAAATCGCAGGTCGAGCGCTACTGCGCCGCTACCGGCAGGCCGGGCAGACCGCACAAACCGGTCCTGCCCTGAACGGCGCATGGAGCCGCAGCAGCGGACACGTACCCTGTCCCTCGTGCGGACCCAACGGCAAGTGGTGGATTACGCGTTGCAGCGCCGGGCGCTGCTCGCGCGGGTCCACGCGGGCCGAGTCGGGGTTGATGAGGTCTGCGATGCCAACCCGTACCTGCTGCGGGCGGCGAAGTACCACGGCCAGCCCAGCGACGTGACCTGCCCGGTCTGCCGCAAGGAGTCGCTCACGATGGTTTCGTGGATCTTCGGCGAGGAGCTCAAGCACGCTTCGGGCTCCGCCCGCGGCCCCGAAGAGCTGGAACGGTTCGCGGCCGTGTTCAAGGAATTCACCGTGCACGTCGTCGAGGTGTGCCGCACCTGTCGGTGGAACCACCTGGTGCAGTCGTACGTGCTGGGCACCGGTGACTTGAACGACCGCCGCCACCGGCGCAAGACTGCGGCGGAGTGAACCGGGCCGTGACACCCCAGCAGCGCCGCTCAGCGGGCGTACCCCGACTTGAATGCATCACCTGGCGTCGACCGACGCCTGTCCTGGAGGCCAACTCGTGAACGACGAGCGTGACGACCCGGCTCGTGGCCGCCACTCCCGGCAGCCCGAAGGTCGCAACCCCGGTCCCCCCGAAGACCGGGACACGCCCCCCACGGCCCGGCAGCAGGGTCCGCGGTCGCAAGGACCACCGCCGGGGCCGCCCCCCGGGCAGGGTGGTGCGCCGCAGGGGCCGCCGCCGAACCAGCAGCCGCCGCAGTCCGGCAGGCCCGCCGGTCCGCCGCCCGGGCAGGGCGGCGCTCCGCAGCGTCCGCCGCAGGGTCCGCCTGCTGGGCAGCAGGGCCCGCAGCAAGGCCAGCCGCAGCGGCCCGGTCAGCAGGGGCCCGGTCAGCAGGGAGCCGGTCAGCAAGGACCGCCGCCCGGACCGCCGCCGGGGCAAGGGCCGCGCGCAGGAGATGGTGCGGGCCGTTCCCGGCAGGGCGAACAGCCGCAGTGGCCCGGTGAAGGAGCGCAGTCCGGGCCGGACACCGTGCGCAACGGTCCGTCCGGCCAGCAGCGCTCGGGTTCGGCTCCGGAGTCGCCGCAGGAGACGACCGGCGCGTGGACTCCGTCGTTCGACGATGACGACGACGATGGCGCCTCGGGTTCGCGCGGCGATTCGGCGGAGGGGCGCAAGCTCGACTTACCGACGTCGTTCGCCCAGCAGCCGCCGCCTCCGCGGGAGCAGGCCGGTGGCAGGCAGGCGCCGCCCGGTGCGGGTCAGCGTCCGCAGCCGCCCCAGCAGCCGCCGAACGCCCAGCAGCCGAATCCGCAGCAGCAGAACCCGCAGCAGCCCCCGCAGCAGCCCGGCGAGCAGGGCACTCAGCAGGTGGGTCCGCAGCAGCGCCCCGGTCAGCAGCCGA
>NZ_JAFRFW010000246.1:0-1854 GCF_017434145.1 Saccharopolyspora sp.
CCAGCGCGAGGTGGAGGACCGGCTGTCCGAGAAGATCCTGTTCGGCGAGGTCGAGGCCGGGCAGATCGTGATCGTGGACGTCGAGGGCTGGGACGGCGAAGGCTCCGACGACCAGGCGCAGTTCACCTTCCGCGGCGAGACCAAGCCGTCGCCGGCGCCGGACGTGGCACCGGCCGACCTGGCCGGTTCCGCCGGCTGACGGCGCAGAACCGATGATCGCCGCCGCACCGGAACCTTCCGGTGCGGCGGCTTCTGCTATCCGGCCCGGATGAGATGGGCCGGTCCGGTGGCGGAACCTCAGCCGTCGCTGACCGGAGGAGTCGTGGCGGGATGACCGGTGCCCGCACGGTGCATCGCCTACCTGGCCGCGCGGCGGTTGCGCAGGAAACGCAGGAATGACCGGGTCAAGTTCACCAGGACCAACGTCATTCCTGCCCACGGCAGCAGCAGCATGAAGATCCGGACGAGGCCGACCGCGGTTCCGGCGACGCCCCCGGCTCGCGCGAACTCGCCGACGCCGCGGGCCTGGTCGAGCAATGCTTGCCACAGCCCGGGCAGCACGTAGGGCGCGAGCGCCAGGAATCCGATGATCCAGTAAGCCAGGCACGGGATCACCAGCACGACCCACACCGCGATCACCCGCCGGGTCCACGGCTTGAGCTCGCGTACCCGCGGATGCGGCTCCCGCCCGGGCACCATGCTGCGCAGCGTCGGCCCCATCCGGTCGAACAGGTCGGGCACGCCGACGAGATCGCTCAGGATGTAGTAGCCGTCGAGCCGGATCGACGGCAGGAACTGCCAGACCGTCGTCGCCTGCCAGGCCACCAGCGCGGCCAGCAGCCACGCCGAGTCCGTGCGGGCGTAACAGACGATCATGATCAGGATGGCGAGCGCGTTGAAGTAGATCCCGCCGAGGTCGGTGCGCAGCCTGCCACCGCGGCTGAGCCGGTAGGAGTCGGTGACGGTGCTGTACATCGCTGGCCAGACCAGGTAGATGCCCACACCCATGGTGCCGGGCCGGGCGCCGCCGTAGCGGCAGGCCGCGACGTGGCCGAACTCGTGGAACAACCCGGCCCCGGTCAGCAGCCCCAGCACCAGCAGGATCTGCTCCGGTCGCTCGATCAGCGACTGCGCGCCTGCGACGAGCCGTCCCGCCGCACCGTTGGTGGCCAGCCAGATGTCGGCGACCGCGAACCCCGCCACGACGAGCACCACGACGGGTGGCCAGAACAGCGGCATGAACACGCCGGCGATGGCCGACACGACGCGCTCGGGCAGCAGCGCGACCCGGAACCGGAGTGCCAGCAGCCGGTCCCGCCCCTTCGGCAGCGGCTGCTCGGGACGGTCCGCGCCCGCCGCGACCATCCCGGCCTTGCGCAGCCTGTTGTCGATGAGGAAGGAGATCTGCTCGGCGGTGATCTCGCGGCCCACCGAGTCGCCGAGAGCGGTCGCGACCTGCGAGAAGCGACGGCGCCCGTCGAGCTGTGCCGCGAGCAGGTACAGCAGCCTGGACACCTGCAGGACCTGGCCGTCGGGGCGGCGGACGAGGTACGGCGGTTCGCGGTGCCCGGATCCCTGGTACTCGCCGATCAACTCGGTGCCGGGCATGAGCGCGGGTACCGCGTGATCCGCGACGTCCGATTCGGCGGCGGGATCACCCGGCGCTGGCGTGGTGTCCAATTCGCCCCCAGGCGTTGGAGAAGTTCCGCGTGGTCCCGGCGGCTCCGCAGACCGCGCGGTTCGGTGCTGCCGCGTCGAATATTGAACGACCGCGGCGGGCCGGCAACCGGGTCGCCGGCCCGCCACGGGTTCAGGGCGCGCGGTCAGCCGACGTTGCCGCCGCCGCCACCGCCG
>NZ_JAFRFW010000247.1:0-1567 GCF_017434145.1 Saccharopolyspora sp.
CTGCGCGCCGAAAAGCGTCTCGTCGAGGTCCTGGGCGGCAGCGTTCAGGTCGAGGTCACGGAGCGGACCACGCTGCTCACCGGCCCGGCGGTCCTCGTCGGCGGGGGCAGGCTCGGCGTGGAGTGGTGGCGTCAAGCCGAGATCGGCTGACCGCGCGGAGTGCCCGGCCCGGGCCGATTTTCGAGGGTGAAAACCGGTCGCGAAGCGTGGGACAATGGAACCGATATGAAGAAATCCGCACTGTGGTCATCCGAGGCGAGCCTCGACCCGGAGGTCGCCCGCGCAGCAGCCGGCACGGACGAGCCCGGCGGTCAGCCGCTCGACGCCGACGAGTTTTCCGTTCATGATCCGGCCCTTGACTTCGCCGCCTCCAGAGCCGCGGACACCGCCCCTTCAAGCGGTGAGATGCAGCGGGACGAACGCGCCTCGCTGCGCCGCGTGGCGGGGCTGTCCACCGAGCTCTCCGACATCACCGAAGTCGAGTACCGGCAGTTGCGGCTGGAGCGCGTCGTGCTCGTCGGGGTCTGGACCGAGGGTGACGCGGTGCACGCCGAAGCCTCGCTGGCCGAGCTGGCCCGGCTCGCCGAAACAGCCGGTTCCGAGGTGCTCGAGGGACTCGTGCAGCGCAGGCAGCGGCCCGACCCGGCGACCTATGTCGGTGCGGGCAAGGTCAAGGAACTGCGCGACGTCGTGGTCGCTACCGGCGCGGACACCGTCGTCTGCGACGGCGAGCTGGCGCCCGGCCAACTCCGGCAGCTCGAGGACAAGCTCAAGGTCAAGGTCATCGACCGGACCGCGTTGATCCTGGACATCTTCGCCCAGCACGCCAGCTCCAAGGAGGGCAAGGCGCAGATCGAGCTTGCCCAGCTGCAGTACTACATCACCCGCCTGCGCGGCTGGGGCGAGAAGATGTCCCGGCAGGCCGGTGGCGCCACCGGCGGCGTCGGCACCCGCGGTCCCGGTGAGACCAAGCTGGAGACCGACCGCAGGCGGATCCACAAGCGGATCAGCAAGCTCCGCAAGGAACTGGCCGCGATGCGCACCGTCCGCAACACCAAGCGCGGCAGGCGCGAGGCCAGGCAGGTCGCCGGAGTGGCCATCGCCGGCTACACCAACGCGGGCAAGTCCAGCCTGCTCAATGCGCTCACCGACGCAGGCGTGCTGGTGGAGGACGCGTTGTTCGCCACCTTGGACCCGACCACCCGCCGCGCGGAGACCCCGGACGGACGGGCTTACACGCTCACCGACACCGTCGGCTTCGTCCGGCACCTGCCGCACCAGCTCGTGGAGGCGTTCCGCTCCACGCTGGAGGAGGTCACCGGCGCTGACCTGCTGGTGCACGTGGTGGACGGTTCGGAGCCCGAACCGCACGACCAGGTCGCCGCGGTGCGCCAGGTGGTCTCCGACATCGCCGCGGAGCACGGCGCGCCGGTTCCGGAGGAACTCCTGGTGGTGAACAAGACCGACCAGGTCGACGCCACCCGGATCGCCGAGCTGCGCAGGCTGCTGCCCGGCGCGATGTTCGTCTCCGCGCACACCGGTGCGGGAATCGCCGCGCTGCGCGAGC
>NZ_JAFRFW010000248.1:0-2838 GCF_017434145.1 Saccharopolyspora sp.
CCGGCGATGCGGGCCGCGGTCCGCATCCGGAGTGCATCCCGAACGGTCCTGGGGAGGACCGCAGGGAAAGGGAGCGATCGGGGGAGGACCAGATGTGGGAGACAGGTCAAGCCCACCTGATGGAACAGGGCAGCTTGATGGAACAGAACCGGCTCACGCAGCCGCACTTGGTGCGGTGGGGGGATTCGCGCGAAGCGGACAGCACCGACGTCGACGTGCTCGCCCAGCTCTTCGAACTCGGCGAGCAGGAACAGGAATGGCAGGAGCGCGCGCTGTGCGCGCAGACCGATCCCGAGGCGTTCTTCCCGGAGAAGGGCGGCTCCACCCGGGAGGCCAAGCGCATCTGCGCCGGCTGCGAAGTGCGCTCGGAGTGCTTGGAGTACGCCCTGGAGCACGATGAGCGGTTCGGCATCTGGGGCGGTCTGTCCGAACGGGAACGACGCAGGTTGAAGCGGCGCGCGGGATGAGGTGCTGAGGCGGCCGCTTCCGGCCGCGGCCCCCTGCGCGCAACGAGAACCGAGACGGCCTGCGGGGTCCGGTCCGGCGCCGTGTTCGACTACCGTCGTGCCGAGATCGGTGAACGGCGGCAGGGGAGGACAGAGTGGTCGGGACCGCGCGCTCCAGCACCGCGCCGCGTCGCAGCACCGCGCCGGTGCTGGCCGTGCTGGTGTGCCACGACGGCGACACCGCGCTGGCCGAGGTGCTGTCCGCGTTGCGCGGGCTCACCGTCCGGCCCCGCCACGTGCTCGCGGTGGACACCGGTTCCGCTGATCGCACCGCGGAGATCCTCGCGGCCGAGGACGCGCTGGACGGGGTGCTCACGTTGCAGCGCGACACCGGTTTCGGCACCGCGGTCGCCGCGGCGGTCGAGCACGCGAACGCGCGTTGGGGCGATCCCGGCCGGTGGTTGTGGGTGCTGCACGACGATTCCGCGCCGGAACCGGACTGCCTGCGGAACCTGCTCGGGGTGGCGGAGCTGGATTCGTCGGCCGCGGTGCTGGGACCGCTCGGGCTGGATTGGGACGATCCGCGGCTCGTGGTGGACGGCGGGCTGTCCACGGATGCGTCCGGGCACCGGCAGACCGGCATCGGAGCGTCCGAATTGGACCCTGCGCTGGTGGGCGGTGCCGGTGAGTCCGAACTGGACGGTTCCGGGGGTTCGGATCGTCCGCTTTCCGGCGGTGTGCCGGAGGATTCCGGCGGGTCGGTCGACGCGGTCCCGGACGATCCCGGGATGGAGCGAGACGGCTCGGAGCCGGGTTCGGCCGACGTCGATGCGGGTGGCGCCGATGCGGGCGGCGCGGACCGGGCTGGTGCGGACTCGGTCGGCGAGGGCTCGGCCGACGACGCCTCGGTCCAGGACGATTCGGCCGGGGACGATTCGGCCGGGTCGAATACGCCGGGTCCGTCCCGAGTCGGTCGGTAGCCGTCGATTCCGATCCGGCGGTCTCCGTTTCGGTCTCCTCCGAATCGGCATCCTCCGTTTCGACCCTGGCCGATTCGGCTCCGTCCGATGCCGCGCCCTCCGATTCGGCGCCATCCGATCCGGCTCCATCCGATCCGGCTCCGTCCGATTCGGCGCGAACCGATCCTGTCGAGCCCGATCAAGCCGAGGTGGATTCGCCGGACCGCGAGTTATCGGCCGCGGAGGCGGACGACGCCCAGCACGGTCCGGACCCGGTTGATCAAGCTGCTTCGGAACCTGCCGCGGAGCCGAGGACCGCGGGCCTGCCGGTCTCCGAAGTCCTCGCCGTGAGCACGGCCGGTGTGCTGATCCGCCGGGACGTGTTCGAGCGGCTCGGCGGCTTCGACACCGCTCTGCCGATCGGTTTCGAGGACGTCGACTTCGGCTGGCGGGTCAACTCCGACGGACACCTCGTGCTGTGCGTGCCGGGCGCGCGGATGCGCCACGCCGGTCTGCTGCGGCGCGGTGAGCGGGCGCCGGATGCCGCTGCGCAGCGCACCCTCCGGGCCGCCGAGCGGGTCGGAGGTGTCCGGACGTTCCTGGTGAACTCGGCGGTCTTGTCGTTCGTGCTGGGCGTTCCGCGCTTGCTGGTGCTCGCGACGCTGCGCGCCGCCGGGTTCGCGCTGCTGCGGCGCTGGCCGGACGCGGCCGCGGAACTGTCGGTGCTCGCCGGGATCTGCACCGGCCGGATGGGCCTGCGCAAGGCGCGGGCGGCCCGCCGCGAGGTCACGCCGCGGCGCTCCGAAGTGCGCGGGTTGCTGACCAGCAGGCTCACCCGGCTGCGCAACGGGCTGCGCGCGGCGTTCGCCTGGCTGGTGCGCGAGCGCGTGCGGCGCGACGTCGTGCTCGGCAGGGTTCCGTCTTCCGCAGCGATCCCCGGAAGCGCGGCGATCACCAGCAGCGCAGCGCCGCGCCCGGTCGGCCCGGAAGCCCTGCCCGCAGGTGCGCTGCCCGCGGGAGCTGCCGGACCGGAGAAGCAGCGCCGCGTCGCGGGCCTGCGACGCCCGGCCGGACCTGTCGTGGTGCCGCTGGAATCCGCCGAGGCCCCGGCCGAACCCGCTGCACCTCAGCGACCGTCGCCGGTTCCGCGCGGGGCGCGGCCCGAGCCCGCCGAACCGGACCGGCAGCTGCTGCTGGTCGAGGTGAACCGCTGGCGGGTGCTGCGGGAGCTGCTGCTGGCTCCACCCGTGGTGCTCACCGCAGCGCTGGTGGTGCTCGCGCTGATCACGCACGGGCTGGTCGCCGAGTTCCCCCGCTTCGGCGGCACCTTGCAGGGCGGGCGGCTGCTGCCGGTCGCGGACCTGAGCACCACCTGGCGCGACTACCTCGCTTCGTGGCATCCGGTGAACGGCGGGACCGGCTCTCCCGCACCC
>NZ_JAFRFW010000249.1:0-18209 GCF_017434145.1 Saccharopolyspora sp.
CCGCGAACGTGCCGAACGCCAGGACCAGCGCGTGGGCGCGCCAGCGCGTGCCTGCTTCCGCAACGCTCTGGGTCATCCTTCCCCTCTTCCGAAGAACGTCGGCTATTACGAAGCTCATCGTAATACTGCTTCGACGGGTATCGTAAGAGGCAATGGACATCGCAAGGGCGGAATCCGAGGAAGTCTGGCTGCCGCAGCCGGACCTCGCGCAGTTGGACGTCGGGGTCGTGCTGCAGGCGCTGGCCGAGTCGGCGCGCCTGCAGATCGTGCGCAGCCTGCGAACCGCGGGGGAATCCACCTGCTCGGCGCTGGACGTGCCGATCAAGGTCTCCACCGTCTCGCACCACATGCACATCCTGCGCGAGAGCGGCATCGTCTCGACCCGGCTGGCGGGCACCGCGCGCCCCAGCCGGCTGCGCGAGCGGGAACTCGACGAACGCTTCCCCGGACTGCTCAGCGCCGTGCTCGACGCCGCGCCCCCGAAGCGGTGAGCCCGCCGCGGAGCGGCGCAGCGCACTGTCCACATGGGAGCGCGGGTGCAGCGGCGAACGCCGCCGGACCCGCGCGCCACTGACTACTTCCGGCTGAGCGGGCGCTCGGCGGTTCTCGCCGCGGAACGGGTCCACAGGTACTGCCGTCAAACTCGCCAACGACTCCCCTACGGCCTGGCGGCCCGGGGCCGGACCCGCGACCTCGCCCGCGCGCACCGGCTGTCGTCCACTTTGGACATCGGGACGGTGAACACCTTCCGCGCGATGTCCCCGAAGCCGCCGCGTGCCGGGTTCAAGCACAGCGTCCCCGCACCGAAGCGGTCCGCGAGTGCACCCGGCTCAAGACGGGTGGATCAACACCGACGAATCGGCCGCTCGCGATCCGTTCGTGCTCGGTTGCTGAACCCCGCCGGCCCGCGGCAAGGGCCACGGCGTGGCGGACGTTCCGGCTCGCACGGCCGGAATTTCCGCGAACGTTCCTGCTGCGGGTCGGCGAACGAGTTCACGCGGTGTCCGGCTGGACGCGGACGTCCTCGGGCAGTTGCCGGGTTTCGATCACCACTCCGTTGCTCGGGTGCCCACCGGCTTCCCGCGCCGCGGCCCGGCAACAGCGCACCCACATGTTGAGCTGCGCTTCCTTGGCCAACCGGACGCTGCTGTAGAGCCACCGCACCAGCCGCGTGCTCGGGCGCGCCCACGCTTGGACCTCGAAGGTGAGCACGTCGCCGTCGCGCGCGGCGTGGAACTCGACCTGGCCCGCCTCCAAGTGCCCCCGCAGCGTCGCCAGCCGCAGGCACGTGTCCGCGGCATGAACCACGCGGACCGGGCCGTCCCACGGCCCCGGCATTTCCACGACCAGTTCGTCACCGGCCTTGAGCGGGCCGCTGACCTGCTCGCCGATGCGCACACCGACCACCTCGGACGGCACGAACCGCTGGAACTCGCCCGCCACCCGCCGCATCAGCGCACCGGGTCCGAGCACGGCGTCGAGGATTTCCACGCGGAACCGGCGGTGGTAGAACGACCCCACTCCCTCGTCGGCGGTCTGCAGGCGGTCGTCGTGCAACTCCGCAGGCAGCGGCGGGGGCGTGTCGTCCGGCACCCGGCCCAGGCACTCGCTGCGGTGCAGCGGCGTGATCTGCCACAGGTAGCGCCACGACACCAGCGCGGTGCCGAGCAACCACCGCGCCACCAAGGTTCCCGAACGCATCAACGCTGGACCCACTTCCCTGTGCACCGGAACCCGGGGCACCGGAACCCTGCGCTTCGGCCCCTGCAGTTCGGACCCCTGTGCTTCGGCCCCTGTGCTTCGAGCCCCTGTGCTTCGAGCGGAGTGCCACTACGCTTTTCGACGTACCCGCAGTGACGGCGAGAAACACCGCGGAGGCGCCATGATGGTGAAGCTGCTGCACCGCTCGGGGCTTCGCAGCGATCATTTCCACCTGCTGTCGATGGGTTCGATAGCGCTGTGCATCGGGCTGTGGATCCGGGCCAAGACGGTGGATCAGAGCGCGCGCGGCAACGCGGAGCGCCGCGCGCTGTTCGTGGGCCTGTGGCCGCCGATGTTCTGGCTGATCGGCGATTCCGTGGGGCAGCACGAATAAGCACTGCCCGACAAGGGTCCTGCTATCCGGACACTCGCCATCCACTGTGGATCGACACCGGGCGGGTGCGCGCCCACGCTGCGCACCCGGCCGTCATTTGTCACGGGCGAAGTTGATGTCGCAGCTGCGCCCGCTCAGGTGCACAGTGAGCGGATCCCACCACGAGGAGGAACCCATGCAAATGCCCGCCGTCACCGAATGCACCGCCGAGAAGTGCGCCTACAACAACAACCACACCTGCCACGCGCTGGCCATCACCGTGGGACAGCAGTCCGACGCCCGGTGCGACACCTTCACCACCGCGGCCGAGCGCGGCGGCGATCCGTCCGCCACCGGCCGTGTCGGCGCGTGCACGATGTCCAACTGCGAGCACAACGTCGACCTGGAATGCCAAGCACCCGGCATCACGGTCGGTCTGCAGCGGGACATCGTCGACTGCCTGACGTACCAGCCGGCGTGACTGCCGCGGTCCCGGCCGCGCCGAGATCGCACTCGCACGACAAGAACAACGCACCGCGCCCCGGGATCGACCACGCCGAAAGGCGAAACGCTCGCTGAGGGCGCGAGCAGCATCGCGGGAAGGCCGCCGGTCAGCCGTATCCGGGCCGACGGCCACCCGCGATGTTTCATGAAAGCACCGGTGCAATTCCCGGTGTTCCGCCGAATTCGCGGCGCCCTCCCACGAACGGCGGTGAACTCTGCGGTGCCGCCACTCCCACTACTGCTCCAAAAGCCGTGATGCAGCCAACTCGCGTGCGAATCGAGCCCGATACCGGCGCCTGCGCCCGCAAAACTTGGCTATTGTGCCCGCGATCGGCGGCGCCGCCGGACGCTCGCGGGCAGGGCTGCGGCGCGGCCGACCAGCTCTGAACGCGGAGAACGATCGGCACGGGGAGGTGCACGGCCGTGGCGGATGCGGACTTGGCCGGGTTGCTCCGCGAGGTGCGGCGGCAGGCGAGATTCGAGGACACCGTGGGCAAGGTTCTCGACTGGCTGCGCAGGCAGACGAGTGCCCAGGTCGCACTGGTCCAGGACGCGACCACGGTCCGGTCGTCCACCACCGGCTTCCCGCACGAGGTGTTGTCCCCGCTCGCTCCGCTGCTCGCGCGCATGGCCGGTGGACAGCTGGCCTCGGCCGCGACCGAGGCCGAACGGCTGCACGTGCATTGCGAAGCGCTCGGGTCGTCCGAGCCGCGCCCGGTTCTCGTGGTGGCCGGGGTTTCCAAGCCCACGCCGGAGACGATCTCGCTGACCTCGCACGTCGGCAGCGTCCTCACCTTGCTGCGCCGCGCCGAAGACGGCGACCTGGCCCACCGGGGCTACCAGGACAAGGCACGTCAGGTGCGGTTGGGCGTGCTGCACGCGCTGCTGGCGGGAGAGCCGGTGCTGGCCCGCCGGATGAACAGCGGTGCCGTTCCACCGCTGCTCGAAGCGGGCGGCCTGCGCATCTACTTGTTGCGTTGCCCGCAAGCCGACCGGGACCGGATCTCGGCGCTCCACCAGGATCCCGCCGGTTTCCACGGCAGCGATCTGATGGTGCAGTGCCCGGTCATCGATGAGCACTTGATCTGCCTGGTCGCCGAGAGCGAAGCGCAGCGCGATCCCCGCGGCGAGGAAACGGCAGAGCTGTTGCGCAGCCTGGTCCGCGACAATCCCGGTTATGCGCTGGGCATCAGCGCCGTTCAGCCGCTCAGCGCGACGGCCGCGGCCTACGGCCAGGCCGTCCACGCGTTGGCCGCCGCGCGCGCCACCACCGAGCGCGTGGCCTCCCACCACGGGCGATCTCGGCTGGAAGGCGTCCTTCCGCAGCGGGCCGCGCTCAACTGGGCCCGCACGCTGCTGCAGCCGCTGGACTCGGTTCCGAAGACCAGCGCGGACATCACCCGGCTGCTGATGACCCTGCCCCGATCCGGTGTAGCGCGGTTGCTCGGGCTCAGCCGCAACACCGTCGCCGCGCACCTGGGGCGCGTGGAACGGGCGCTGGGACTGGATCTCGACGACGTCCGCGCCCGAGCCACCGTCAACCTGGCGCTGGCCCTGAGCGGTTCCAGCGTCGACGTCGACGTGGACGACCGACCGCAGGCACTCGACGAGCTGATGCGCGTCGAAGCTGCCTTCGCCTGGGCCGAATCGCTGCTCCGTCCGCTGCAAGCCCGGCACCGCCGCACGCTGCAAGGCTGGATCGACGCCAACGCCGACGCCCAGCAGGCCGCCCGCCGGTTGAACATCAGCCGCAACACGGTTCGCGCGCACCTGCTCGCCGCCGAAACCGCGTTGGGCCTGGACCTGCTGACCATCGGAACGGGCATCCACGACGTCGTCCACGCGTTGGACATCACCGCCGCCCGAGCCCGCTGAGCACCTTGCACGATCGGGCCGCGAAATCGATCGGCGTGCACATTGGCCGGGCCGAGCGGCGCCACTAACGTTTTGCCCCGCAAGCCGAGTTCGAGCGGGCGGCGAATCGACGATTCCCGCTTGCGCTCGACACTGCGGGGAGCTCATTTCGACTGGGGCGAAAACACAATGATCAAGCGGAGTTCGCTGGTCAGCGGAGCCGCGGCGATGATCGTTCTCGGCGCGGCGCTCGTCGGTTCCGCGGGTCCGACGTTCGAGCTCACGACCGAGGACACGGCCGAGCGGGCTGACCGGCACGACTACTACTACAAGAAGGAACAGGGCGCGGATTTCGCGCAGTTCTCCGACCGCGAGCACGACCACTTCCGGGTCTGCGATCGGGAGGACGACGGCCATGCCGTTTACGTGCACTTCAGCGGTGCCGCGGAGAACGGCTACCACTACTACGACCGGACCGGCCCGGGAGACGGGTGCACCTACTACACGACCCGCAGCGGCGAGGCCGGCCACGACATCGGCACGATGTACGTCTGCGAGCAGCGCTGGGGGCTGGACTTCTGCAGCAACGGGCAGAGCCTGAGCGCGGTCGCAGACTGACGTTCCCGCTCGGGTCGCGCGCCCGTCGCGACGGCGACGCTCGCGGTCACGACTCAGCCCGCAACAATCCCGTCCTGGAGTGGCAGCCCACGTATTCGAACCGCGTCCAGGACGGCTCCGCGACCGTGACCTCGTGGTACAGCCGCAATCTCGCCGCCTGCCCCATCGCGGCCAGGTACTTCAGCGCCGCCCGGAAGATGGCCAGGTGCGTCGGGTGGGATTCGGCCCAGGTTTCGAGGTGTCCGAGGCTGCGCCACCAGCTCAGGCCGAAGCTCTTGTCCGTCTCGCTGCCGTCCTCGGCCAGCACCCGCGCGTACCGGTTCGCGTAGCAGCCGATCGCCAGGCCCTCGTCGCGGAGGAAGTCCATGCCCGCCCGGAGCGCGGGTTCGACCTCCTCGAGGTACATCCGGCGTTCGTCGCCGTCGGTCTCGGTCCACTCCTGGCCCGAGCGGATCAGGCACACGTTGCTGTTCGGCACCACCGTGACGCGGTCGCCGTCGCGCCGGGCCGAGACCGTCCCGGAAGGCGCGAGCGGATCCGCCTGCGCCAGCGGCATCCGGTCGCGCGCACCGCCCCAGTACCCGTGCTCCCGGATCTCGCCGCTGAGCCCGGCACCAGCGACGGCGATGCCTTCCGGGCGATCATTGGAGAACAGCGTCTCGAACCGCCGCACGCTCGGTTGCACGACTTCCAGGAAGAACCCGGCCTGCTCGCTCGCCGGTCCCGCGGTCCAGAAGTCGTTGTCCGCCAGCCATGCGGAGTACTCCGCCGGGTCGGTCCAATACCGGATCTCCACCGTGGTGCGGTAGCCGGCCGCATCGACGTACCGGGCCCGCTCGCGATGCGCCGAAGCGGCCGTGCCTGCCAGCCGCGCCAGCGCGGACTCGGCCACCGCAGGCGGTTTCGCTCCGGAGTGCTGCACCCCGAAGTACGCCATGACGACCTGCTGCACCGACGGGTCGAACCGTGCCGAGAACGAGGGATACGGCGGTCGGAACGCGCCCGACTTGCGCTCCGGCCGCGTCCGTTCGTCCGCCAAGTGCGGGGGGATCGCGGATTCCATGGCGGCACGCTCCGTTCACCGGCGACGAATTCGGCGCGACTGCGGCTGCTCCGCCACTATGAACGATCTCCGGACCGGGGCCAAGATCACGTCGCGAGCGGAACCCGTTCGGCCGTGTCGCCGCCGATGCGCCGGGCCCGCCCATGGGCTACCGGCGCACGGCGCGAACCGTCCACACAGGACCGTCACGGAGCTCGGTCACCGCCGCGAGCACCGCCCGGGTGCGCGGAGTGCGATCCGGTGTCGTGCCGTTCTTGGGTGAGGGGGATGCCGGAGCGGTCTTTCAGAACGCAAGCCACGACGAGACCGACCACTGTGACAGCGGCGAGGTAGGCACCGACGGAATGCACCGTACCGGTGCTGGACTGCAGCGCTTGCGCGATCATGGGCGCGAATGCACCGCCGAGCACTGCACCGGTCGCGTAAGTGAGCGCGATACCGCTGTAGCGGACGGAGGCGGGGAACATTTCGGAGTTGAGCGCCGCCTGCGGGCCATAGGTGAGCCCGAGGCCGACGCTGTAGAGCACGAGCGCGAGGAACAGCAGCGCGATGTTCCCGGAATCGAGCAGGGCGAAGAACGGGAACATCCACACCAATTGGATGCCGAACCCGATCCGGTACACCGCCAGCCTGCCGAGTCGATCCGAAAGCCATCCCGCGAGCAAGGTGGTCACCAGCCACACGACAGCGCCGGCCATGACCGCCAGGAGCACGGCCGACTGCGGCAGGCGCAGCGTGTTGACCGCGTAGCTCTGCACGTATCCCCCGGTCGTCATGTACCCGGCGGCGTTGTTCGCGGCGAACAGCAGTGCTCCCGCGACGAGCATCGGGAAGTTGCGCCGGACGACCGCCACCAGCGGACTGCGCGACCGGCCGCCGGAGTCCTGGAGCTGCCGGAACACGGGACTTTCGGCGACTTTCACCCTGATCAACCAGCCGACCGCGATCAGCACGACGCTGAGCAGGAACGGGATCCGCCATCCCCAGGCGAGGAATTGCTGTTGCGAGGTCGCGGCGCTGACCGCGGCGAGCACGCCGTTGGACAGCAGCAGCCCCGCGGGCGCACCGAGCTGCGGGTAAGCGCCGAACAGCCCGCGCCGATTCCGCGGCGCGTGCTCGACGGCCAGCAATGCCGCTCCGCCCCATTCGCCTCCCGCGGAAACGCCCTGCAGAATGCGCAGCAGCACCAGCAGAATCGGAGCGGCGACACCGATGGAACTGCTGGGCGGGATTGCGCCGATCAGCGTGGTGGAGCCGCCCATCAGCAGCAGCGTGAAGATGAGCGTCCCGCGCCTGCCGATCCGGTCACCGAGATGCCCGGCCGCGGCGGCTCCCAACGGCCGGAACACGAAACTGATCCCGATGGTCGCGAAAGACACGAGCAGCGCGTCCCCGCCGAGTTCCGCGAAGTACTGGGTGTTGAAGACGAGACCGGCGCAAAGGGCGTAGATGAAGAAGTCGTACCATTCGATGGTGGTCCCGGCTGCGGCGGCGATGGCGATTCTGCGGTGCTCCGCGCGACTGGTGGCGGTGGTCTCGGGCATGGTGGATCCGATCGTCAGGTCGTCGTTGAACCGGCGAAGCGGCGGTGTCAGCAGGCGTAGCCGGGGTCGATCCGGTCGATCTTGCGCCGCAGTGCGTCGAACAGGCTCTGCCCCGATTCGGTGCGGTCGCCCAGCTGGAAGGACTCCCGCGTCGACCTGATCGCGGCCTCCTCGGTGACCGGGGTCAGCGCACGGCCGCCCGATTGCGCGGCGAGCTGGATCTCGCATCCGCGCTGCAGGGTCCACAACGCCGCGAAGGCGGCCGGGACGGTCGGCCCGAGCGCGAGCAGCCCGTGGTTCCGCAAGATCATCAGGCTCCGCTCGCCGAGATCGGCGACCAGCCGCGGCTTCTTCTCCGGGGCCACCGTGATGCCCTCGAAGTCGTGGTGAGCCACCATGTCGCGCAGCTGCGCGGAGTAGAAGTTGTCCGGGTCCAGGCCATCGCGCTGACATGCCACGCCGGTGCCCGCGGTGGTGTGGGTGTGCATGATGCAGTGCGCGTCCGGGCGGTTGGCGTGGATGACGGAGTGGATCAGCAGCCCGGCCTCGTTGATCGGCCACTCCGAATCGGACAGGACGTTGCCGTCCAGGTCGATCTTGACGAGGTTCGAAGCGGTCACCTCGTGGTACATCAGCCCGAACGGGTTGATCAGCAGGTGTCCCGGCTCGCCGGGAACTCGCGCGGTGATGTGGTTGAAGATCATCTCCACCCAGCCCAGGTGGTCGAAGATCCGGTAGCAGGCGGCGAGCTCGACCCGGGCCTGCCACTCCGCCTCGCTCATCTGCTCGGTCGCCATCGTTCCGGGATGCACAGCGGTCATCGCCGCCTCCTTCGAGACCGGGAGTCGTCCGCGGATCACCCGCGTTTTCCGAGGAACCAACATGCCCGGCGGTGCGCGCAGGAACAACGTAGATCCGGACATCATCGATGTTCGGATAACGTCGGGATCGACATTGCCAGGTCGAACGCCCGAGGACGTGCGCGACGATGAGCCCGGTACTGCCGCTTTCCGACCTGGTCAGCGCACTGCGTCACGACGTGGTCCAAGTTTCGGTCAGCGGCGACGACACCGTGGCGGTGCGCGGGGTCGAACTGCTCGACCGGCACCCGGGAGAAGCGGGCGGACCGGGGCACCTGCTGCTCGGCGTCGGCTTGAACACCGGCGATGCCGCGGAGAGCGATTCCGCCGTTCGCATCGCGAGCGATTCCCGGGGCGTCCTCGTGATCAAGGCCCGGGAGCGAGCACCTGCCGACTTCCTCGGCCGGGCACGGCGCGCTGGCGTCACGGTCGTGTCGATCGACGACCGCGTGCCGTGGAGCAGTGTCCAACGGCTGATGTCCACCCTGCTCGCAACGCACCCGGGCGACGATGCCGCGCCGCGGCAGGCGGTGATCTGTTCGTGCTGGCGAATTCGGCGGCCGCCGCGACCAGTGGCGCGATCGCGATCATGGACACCGGTCAGACGATCGTCGCCTACTCCAACCTGCCGGACCGCAGGCAGGTGCCGCAGGAAGCGCTGCCCGACCACCTCTCCGGCGAAGTGTGGCTCTCGGGCACCTTCGCGATTCCGGAGCGGCACCGCGGCACTACACGACCGACGAGCTGCGCGTGGAACTCGTCCACAAGCGACTCGTCGATTCCGTCCGCGCCGAGCCGCTGTTGCGCAGCGGGGACGGCGAGCGCATCACCGGCCACGACCGCGATCATTCCACCGCGTTCGCCGCCACCCTGCGCTGCTACCTGCGGCGCTTCGGCGATGTCGGCGCCGCCAGCGCGGACCTGCACATCCACCAGAACACGCTGCGCCAGCGGCTCCGCCGCGCGCAGGAACTCTTCGCGCTCGACCTGGGCGACCCGGCGCAGCGGCTCGTGCTCGAACTCGAGCTGCACGCGGCAGCGGCCGATCGCTGATCCGCTCAGTCCGGCCAGCAAAGCCGACGGCTCCCGGCGGGAGGCTCAGGCGAGCTGCTGGAGCAAATGGCCCATCCGGTCGCGTTTGGCGGCGAGGTAGCGGGTGTTGTGCTCGTTCGGCGCCACCTCGACCGGGATCCGTTCGCGCACGTCGATGCCGCATTCCAGGAGCGCGCGGCACTTGTCCGGGTTGTTGGTCAGCAGCCGCACCGATCCGACGCCGAGTTCGGCGAGCAGGCGGGCCGCCGGGACGTAGTCGCGGCTGTCGACCGGCAGCCCGAGCGCCCGGTTCGCCTCCAGCGTGTCCATGCCTTGGTACTGCTGGAGTTCGTAGGCGCGCAGCTTGTGCCCGAGGCCGATCCCCCGGCCTTCGTGCCCCCGCAAGTACACGACGATGCCGCGCCCGGCGGCTGCGATCGACTCCATCGCCATGCGCAGCTGCGCGCCGCAGTCGCACCGCAGCGAGCCGAGCAGGTCGCCGGTGAGGCATTCGCTGTGCAGCCGCACGAGCACGTCCTCGCCGCCGACCTCGCCCATCGCCAGCGCGAGGTGCTCCACCCCGCCGGTCTCCCGGAAGGTGATCGCGCGGAATTCCCCGATATCGGTGGGAATCGAAGCCTGACCGGTGCGGCGGACACCTCGCCCGTCGCGCATCCAATCGACCAACGCGGCGATCGAGATCATCGGGATGTCGTGCTCGGCGGCGAGCCCGTCCAGCTCCGGACGGCGCATCATCCGCTCGCGGTCGGGCGTGACGATCTCGCACAGCAGCGCCGCGCCGCTGAGCCCCGCCGCGCGGCACAGGTCGACTCCGGCCTCGGTGTGCCCGGCCCGCTCCAGCACCCCGCCGGGCTTGGCGCGCAATGGCAGGACATGACCGGGCCGAGCCAGCTCGGCAGGCGCGAGCCGGGGGTCGGCGAGCGCGCGGATGGTCGCCGAGCGGTCGCCCGCGCTGATGCCCGTGCTCGTGCCGTGCCGGTAGTCGACGCTGACGAGGAACGCGGTGCCGTGGCTTTCGTCGCCCGCCGGGACCATGAGGTCCAGTTCGAGCTCGGCGGCCCGCCGCTCGTCGAGGGCCACGCACAGGAATCCCGAGGTGTGCTCCAGGAAGAAGGCGACCTCGGCGGTGCTCGCGTGCTCGGCGGCCATGATCAGGTCGCCTTCGTTCTCCCGGTCCTCGTCGTCGACGACCAGGACCTTTCCGCCTGCCGCGAGGGCGGCGAGGGCTTCGGCAATGCTCGAGCTGGGCATCGATCTTCTCCTGCACGCGCTTATCTCTCGGTGCGCGCACGCCGTCGGGCACGAGTGCGCGCTGAACCGTCGGACGACATACCGAGCAAGACGTTCACTTAATGAACGTACCGTTCACGGATAGTGGCACTGGTGCTGGGCACCGTCAAGGATTTCCCCATCGTCCCTACGAAAAGCCACCCGCCGAGCCCCTTGACGGCGTCGACGGGTGTGCCCACAATATCGGCCATAGTGTTCGTATATTGAACGAACTGTTCGTTGTCGAGTCATCCTGATCGTGCGCCGCCATCGCTCGTGCACCCGCTTCGTGCGGATCACCGGACCGACCGGACGAGCTCGGCGCCAGCAGCAAGTCCCAGCCGGTCCGCAATCAGCAGGTCCCCATACGACTGCGAGGGAGTGCTCTCACGTGACCGAGCAAGCAGACGTCGTAGTGGTCGGGGCCGGGATCGCCGGCCTGATCACCGCCCGCGAACTCGGCCGGAAAGGCCTGCGGGTCACCGTGCTCGAAGCCCGCGACCGCCTCGGCGGCCGCGTCTGGACCGACCACCGGCTAGGCCGCGATCTGGAGATCGGCGGCACTTGGCTGCACTGGGTGCAGCCGCACGCGTGGTCCGAGGTCACCCGCTACGGCCTGGAGATCACCCGCGGGCCGCGTCCCGAACAGGCCTACTGGCTGGCGGGCGACGAGGTCCGCACCGGCTCGCTGGACGGCTTCATGGAGCTGATCGACCCGGGGATGCGCGGGCTGCTGGACCAGACGATGCGCTGGATCCCGCGGCCGGATTCCCCGCTGTCCGCGGGGGAATTGGACTCCGTCGACGGTTTCAGCGTCCAGCACAAGCTCGACGAGCTGAACTTGCCGGTCGAGCAGTACCGCGCCAACGAAGCCGCCTGGGTGGGGCACTTCAACGCCCCGCTGCAAGACGGGGCGTTCACCAGCGCACTGCGCTGGACCGCCGCGACGGGCGGTTCCTGGCACCTGATGCACGAGGCGTCGGCGGTGTTCCGGCTCGCGGCCGGTACCCGCCGGCTGGTCGAGTCGATCGCCGCCGACACCACCGCGGACATCCGCACTTCCACCGAAGTGCGCCGGATCGAGCACGACGCGCACGGCGCCGTGCTGACCACCGCCGCCGGAGAGCGAATCGACGCGCGCCGGGTGGTGCTGACGCTGCCGCAGAACATCCTCGGCGAACTCGACGTCTCGCCCGCGCTGAGCCGCGCGAAGCGCGCGGCAACCACCGAGGGCACGGCGTCGAAGGGGGTGAAGGTCTGGATCCGCGTGCGCGGGCCGATCAAGCCGTTCTTCGCCTACTCATCGGCCGCGCACCCGCTTTCGGTCGTGCGCACCGAATTCCTCGGCGGGCACGACGCCGTGCTGGTGTCCTTCGGCGCCGACGCCGGCCGGATCTCCCCGCACGACATCGACGCCGTCCGCGCCGCGCTGCGCGTCTGGCGCGACGACCTGGAAGTCCTGGAAGTCACCGGACACGACTGGATGTCCGACCCGCATTCCCGGGAGACCTGGCTGATGCAGCAGCCCGGCCAGCTCACCCGGTACTTCGCCGAGCAGCAGCGCGCCGAAGGCGTCCTGCACTTCGCGAGCAGCGACGTCGCGAACGTGTGGGCCGGATTCATCGACGGCGCCATCGAAAGCGGCACCCGAGTGGCCCGCGAAATCGACGCGGAGTTCTCCGGAGGACTCGCGTAGCGGCGCCGACCGCGTGCGCACCCGCTGGGCAACGGCTTCGCCGTTGACCTGGCAACGACCGGGAGATGCCGAAACGACCACTGGTTCCAGCAGCCTGGATTGGGAGGAACGCTCATGACCTTGCCGTCTCCAACGATCGAGCCACGTCATTTCCGGGACGTCATGGGACATCTGCCCACCGGCGTCGTCGTCGTGGCCGGACGCGAACCCGCCACCGGAAGTCCCGCCGGACTCGTGGTCGGCACCTTCCAATCGCTGTCGCTGGATCCGCCGCTGGTCAGCTTCAGCGTCGCGACCACGTCGAGCAGCTGGCCGAAGATCCGCGCGACCGGCTACTTCAGCGCCAGCGTGCTCGCCGACGGCCAGCACGACGTCTGCGGGGCGATGTCGAGCAAGCAGGGCGACAAGTTCGCCGCGGTGGACTGGCACGGATCCGCCGACGGCAACCCGCTGATCGCCGGGGCGCACGCCTGGATCGACTGCAGGACCGTGCAGGAGCTGGAAGGCGGCGACCACGTGATCGTGCTCGCCGAAGTGCGCCGCCTGGACGCCGGTGGCGGCGAGCCGCTGGTGTTCCACCGCGGCCGGCTCGGCGGATACCGCGAGCTCCGAGTCTGATCACTGCGCTCGCCGATGGCTCCGCGAACATCGGCACACCATCCACTGTGGACTTCGGGCCGCGGCCGCTCAGCGCGCGGCTGCCTCGCCGCACTAGACCACCTTTTCCCTTCACGTTCGGAAACAGGAGCAAACGATGCCGTCTCGCCGCATCCGGCTGTTCGCCTTCGACTTCCAGGGCCCGGCACACCTCTCCGCGGGGCTGTGGCGGCACGACGACGACCAGGGCCACCGCTACGGCGACGTCCACTACTGGACGAAATACGCCGAGCTGCTGGAACAGGCCCGGTTCGACGGGGTGTTCTTCGCCGACAACCTCGGCTACCACGACGTCTACCAGGGCAGCCCGGCAGGCGCGCTCGCCGACGGCGCGCAGCTGCCCGCCAACGACCCGTCCCTGGTCGTCTCGGCGATGGCCGCGGCCACCGAGCACCTCGGGTTCGGCCTGACCGGGTCCACCAGCTACGAGCACCCCTACGCGCTGGCCCGGAAGTTCAGCACCCTCGACCACCTCACCGACGGCCGCATCGGCTGGAACCTGGTGACCTCCTACGCCGGTAGCGCCGCGCGCAACCTCGGCAACGGGCAGCTGACCCCGCACGACGAGCGCTACGACGTGGCCGCCGAGCACCTCGAGGTCTGCTACAAGCTGTGGGAGAACTCCTGGGAGGACGGCGCCGTCGTCCGCGACAAGGACCGCTGCACGTGGGCCGATCCGCAGCGCGTGCACGACATCGACCACCACGGCAAGTACTTCGACGTGCCCGGCTTCGCGCTCTGCGAACCCTCGCCGCAGCGCACCCCGGTGATCTTCCAGGCGGGCGGATCGTCGAAGGGCCGCGCGCTGGCCGCCGCGCACGCCGAGGGCGTGTTCGTCAACGCGCTGTCCAAGACCGCGCTCGAGCGGCAGGTCGAAGCGCTGCGCTCGCAGGCCGCCGAGGCCGGGCGGGATCCGGGATCGCTGCGGGTGCTGCAGATGCTCAACGTCGTCGTCGCCCCGACCGACGAGCAGGCGCACGCCAAGTACGAGCGGTACCGCAAGCTCGTGAGCTACTCCGGCGCGATGGCCCGCTACAGCGGCTGGACCGCGCTGGACATGTCCCGGTTCGATCCGGACGTGCCGCTGCGGCACGTCAAGACCGACGCCGGGCAGACCATGGTCGACCTGTTCTCGCGGATGGACCCGGACAAGGAGTGGACCCCGCGCGACATCGCCGAAGTCATCGGCATCGGCGGCAGCGGGCCCACCATCGTCGGCTCCCCGCAGACCGTGGCCGACGAGCTGATCAGCTGGGTCGAGCAGACCGGCATCGACGGCTTCAACCTCGGCCACGCGGTGAAGTACCAGGACATCGCCGATTTCGCCGAGCTCGTCGTGCCCGAGCTGCAGCGCCGCGAGGCGATGTGGACCGAGTACGAGGGCAAGACCCTGCGCGAAAAGCTGCACGGCCCCGGAACCGTGCGGCTGCGCGACGACCACCCAGGCAGCAAGCTCGCGCCCCGCCCCGCGGTCGCCGCCGGGCACTGATCGCGAGCGCTCACCGTTCCGGGAAGGTGGCGCCCGGCACCGGGCGCCACCTTCCCGCGGCTACTGCTGTTCCGTGGAGATCTCGCCCAGCGTGCGCCCGGTCGTTTCCGGAGCCAGCACCTGCGAGACCAGCGCACCCGCGACGCAGACCCCGGCGGCGATGAGCATCGTCGCCGCGCCGCCGAGGTCCTGCATGGACCACGGGAACAGGAACGTGCCGATCGCCGCGCCGACGCGGCTGACCGCCGTCGCGAAGCCGGTTCCGATCCCGCGGACTTCGGTCGGGAGCACTTCGCCCGGATACACGCCGGTGAGCGCGGTGCACATCGCATTGGCGAACGCGAAGACCAAGAAGCAGCCCAGCACGATCGTCGGCGGCGCCGACGCCCACAGCGCGATGACCACCAGCACGACCGCGCACACCCACTGCTGCGGGATCGTCAGCTTGCGGCGCCCGATGCGCTCGATGAGCAGGCACGAAACGACGACACCGGCCAGCGCGACACCGTTGACCCCGATGGCGCCGACCAGGCCGTCCTCGCCGAGACCGTACTGCTCCAGCACGCTGGCCGAGAACGTCGCGATGGCGAAGTACGGCGTCACGGTGCAGAACCAGAAGATCGAGATGAACGCCGTCGCGCGCCAGTGCTGCGCCGAGAACAGCATCCCGAACGTGCCGCGGCGCTGCTGCTCGGTTGTGATGTCGGAGCGATCCTCGATCCAGGTGTCGGCGATCTGCTCGGCCTCGGCGACGCGTCCCTTGTTCATCAGCCAGCGCGGTGACTCCGGCAGGCCCAGCCTGCCGAAGAGCAAGATCACCGCGGGCACCGTGCTGGTGCCGAGCACGATCCGCCAGTCGGCGCCGAACGAGGTCGTGAGCACCCAGCCCACGACGAAGGCCACGACGAACCCGACGTACCAGGCGACTTCGGCGAACGACAGGCACCGGCCGCGCAGCCGCGCGGGCGCGAACTCGGCCATCAGCGGCCAGCCGATGGAGTACTCCGCGCCGATCGCGACGCCCATCAGCAGCCGCACCACGAACAGCTGCCAGCTCGAGTCGACGAAGAACTGCAGCACCGAGCAGGCCACGAACATGGCCAGGTCGAGGGTGAACATCGGTTTGCGGCCGAACTTGTCCGCGAGCCAGCCGCCCAGCGGACCGCCCGCGAAGATGCCGATCAGCGCGGCCGCACCGATCAGCCCCTCGCCGTACACCGACATGTTCAGGTCGGTGGTGATCGCGCTGATCACGGTGCCGACGATGCCGAGGATGTAGCCGTCGATGAACATGCCGCCCGCTACGACGACGGTCAGCCGGATCAGGAACCGTCTCCTGTCCGGCTGGCTGCGCGCGGTGTCCGCGACTGCGTTGGTTGTGGTCACCAGCTGGTTCCTTCCCTGGTGAAACGCCCGCGGGATGGCCGCGCCCCCTGTACCGGTCCCGGGCGGGAGATGCTTGTGCTGTGCCGTCACACGGTGCCGACCGCCCCGCGCCGGGAACTCAACCGGGTGTGAAAGTTCATCATGTGAACAGATCGACCGAGAAAGCGACAGGGATCATGTATCGACCTCAAGCGTTCAAACCTGCTTCGATGCATTGACTAGAGCCGATCGCCACGGCACGCTTGGCCCGTTTCCAAACAGAACGTTCACTAACTAAACCGCCATGTGGAGGTTCCGGAACAACCAGCGCCGCTGGACAGGACCGCGCGAGCGGAGCTGTGCCCGCTCGTGCACGAGCTGTGCACGCGGCCGAACCGACGTCGCCCCTACCTCGGCCGAACACCGCTTCGCGGCCGCCTCGGACCGGCGACGCGGGACATCGCGTCCACTTTGTGAACGCCCCTGTTAAACTGTTCTGCGCACCGGAGGTCCAGGGCTGCGGCCCGAACCAGCAGGAGGCGGGAACGCGATGGGCGACGCGCCCGAGCCGACCGAGATGGCCAACAAGTCGGTGACCAAGGCCGTCAGCTTGCTCCGCGAACTGGCCGCCCAACCGCGCACCGGCGCCACCGCCACCACGCTCGCGAAAGCCGCGGGGCTGAGCAGGCCGACCGCGTTCCGGCTGCTCCACAGCCTGGAAAAGGGCGGGCTCGTCGACCGCGTGGACACCAACTACGTCCTCGGCTGGGAACTCGCCCGCCTCGGCCGCCGCGCCGACCCGTACGCCGGTCTCGTCGCGCACGCGCAGCCGCTGCTGCAGGAACTGGCGGACAACTTCAACGAGTCCGTGACGCTGTCGGTCCCCAACTCGCAGGACGGGCTCGACCTGGTCGCCGAGGCCGCGGGCTCGCACGTCGTCGGCGTGCTGGCCCGCAACCTGGTCGGCCAGCACTACCCCATGCACGCCAGCTCCACCGGCAAAGTACTGCTGGCCGAGAAGCCGATCGAGACGCTGCGCCGGACCATCCCCGACGAGCTCGAAGCGTTCACCGAGCACACCATCACCGACCGCGAAGCGCTGCTCAAGGAACTCGAGCAGGTCTACGAGCAGGGCTTCGCCATCATCGACAACGAGCTCGAGCCCGAGCTCCTGTCGGTGTCCAGCCCGATCCGGGACAGCGCGGGCACCCTGCTGGCGATCCTCACCCTCAACGGGCCGCGGAACCGCTTCGGCCGCGCACGCATCCCCGAGGCCCTGCAGCAGATGCAGAACACCGTCAGCGGCCTCACCCAGATGTTCTGGCGTGATTCGACGACCGCTTGAGCACCGGCGCGGAATTCGCTTGCGGGCATGATCCGGCGCGGTTGTACGGTCCGCGCATGAGCGCCAGCACACCCGACCAGGTCGAGACCAACCGGCAGCACTGGGACGAGCGGGTCCCGATCAACGCCGCCAGTTCCTTCTACGACCTCGACGGGTTCCGCGCCGGAGACGAGGACATCGACCGGTTCCAGCTCGACGAACTCGGCGACGTCACCGGTCTCGACCTGGTTCACCTGCAGTGCCACATCGGTCTGGACACGCTGTCCTGGGCACGTCGCGGCGCTCGCGTGGCCGGCGTGGACTTCTCCGCACCGGCCACCGAGACCGCGACCGGTCTCGCGGTCGAACTCGGCCTCGGCCAACGCGCCCGGTTCGTGGCCGCCGACGTCTACGACGCGGCCGACGCGTTGGGGATGAACGCGTTCGACGTCGTCTACACCGGCAACGGTGCGCTGATGTGGCTGCCCGACATCGAGCGCTGGGCCCGCACCGCGGCCGACCTGCTGCGCCCGGGCGGGCGGCTCTACCTCGCCGAGTTCCACCCGCTGACCGACGTACTCGACGACGAGCGCGGTACGACCGCCACGCGCGACTACTTCGCCCGCGGCGCGCGCACCTACGACTCCCCCGGCTCGTACGCCGACTGGGAGGCCGAAACGACGCACAACACCGCCACCGAGTGGCACCACACCCTCGGCGACGTCATCAGCGCCGTCGCCGGTGCGGGATTGCGGATCGAGTTCGTCCACGAACACGACACGATCCCGTTCCAGCGCTACGCCGCGCTCGTCGCCGACGACGCCCGCTTCCGCTATCCC
>NZ_JAFRFW010000250.1:0-1694 GCF_017434145.1 Saccharopolyspora sp.
CTGCCCCGGCACGATGCGCTGGGAGGACCACGACGCACCAAGGCAGCGGAAGCCGCGCCCGCGATCCAGGCAGGCCGCGGGGAGGACGGGCCGGAGACGGGAACAGCCCGGCGGTCGGCACTGCACTGGAGGCGATTGCGGCATGGCCCAACCTTCGCCCCGATGAGCCGTCGAAGTTTTGCCTCGCAGGCAATCACTCGGACGGGTGGCTGCTATACCCGCAGACCCGCGCGGTAGGCCATGCCGCGCAACTCGCGGCCGGAGGCATCTCGCTTCGACTTCGCCAAGAGCTCGGCGAGGATGGCGCGCATGAACGGGTGGCGGTGAATGCGCGTGGGCGAGATCTGCTCGGCGTTGCGCAGCTTCAGCACCGCATCGTCGCGACGGTTCGGCAGGTGGGTGAGCGCGCGCCCGTACTCGCGCCAGTACGCCGCCTTCCGCGTCGGCGACGGCAACGCCTCCGGATCGACGTCTTCCGCGATCCGCGCTGCCTCGGCAGGTTCGTCGGCCTCCAGGGCTACCGACATGCGCCACACGCCTACGTTCGACGGGCCGAACCCGAACCACATCGCGTTGCCCTCACCGGTCCGGGATGCCAGGTCGGCCGCGTGCTCGAGCGCCGAAAGCCGTCCGGCGTGATCACCTCGAGCAGCCGTCACGAGCGAGGACGTGAGCGCGACCATCCCCGTCAGCTGCATCGCCGACGATGTGGCGGTGCCGGGATCGGCCGCCGCCAACGTCCGCGAAGCAAGATCTGCCCCACCCGCTCCGAGCAGGCCGAACGCGGTTCCGAACGCGCTCACCGCGTGGTAGGCGGGTTCTTCCAAGCGCTCCGCCGCACTCCGCGCCAGCATCGACGCCTGCCAGGACAGATCGAGGTTCGCGCCGAGATCCCCGAGCCATGCCTGGGTGCCCTGCACGTGCGTCAGGACGGCCAACCGCAGCAGCGCACGCTCATCCCGCCCGGTCTCGAGCGTGGTGTGCAGATCCTTGATCAGCGCGGGAAGCCGGGCGCCGACGAGTCCGTAATCGCAGTCCCGCTGAGCGTTCAAGATCTCGGCGGTCCTCGCCGCGAGGGCGTCAACGGGCGCAACCGCACCGCCTGGCTCGCCCATGCTCGCCTGGAGCATCGCCAGCCGTACGGCGTTGAGTCCGCGGTCCTCTTCCGGCTCACCGCTGTTGGGAACCGCGGTGCGCATGATCTCGCTCGGCGCCACGTCCAGGGCTTCCGCGAGCCGGATGATCAACGAACGGCGGTCGAGCGCGCGATCGCCGGACTCCAGCCGCGACAGGTACGACGTGGAAATCCCCGCGAGCCCGGCGATCACCGCGAGGCTCTTGCCTCTCGCCTTGCGGATCTCGCGGAGCGTCTCACCTGGTGCTTCCGCCATCCGAACACACCCCGCTTCACCGAAAGGTCCGCCGCGCACCGGCGGAGAGGCACGCCCAGAGTGCCAGGCGCGGTCATCACCGCTCCAGCAGTTCCACGCTGGCGGCCATGACAGTCGCTCCCGCAGGTGTGCCGAGCGGGGCCGGGGTGTTCGGGGGCACCACCACCGGCCCCGCCGACCCACTGCCCCGGCACGATGCGCTGGGAGGACCACGACGCACCAAGGCAGCGGAAGCCGCGCCCGCGATCCAGGCAGGCCGCGGGGAGGACGGGCCGGAGACGGGAACAGCCCGGCGGTCGGCTC
>NZ_JAFRFW010000251.1:0-3912 GCF_017434145.1 Saccharopolyspora sp.
ACCGAGCAGCGCGGGGTCACGGTGGTCGACTCGGTGCGCACCGCCGCCGGGCTCGCCGACCCGAGCCGGACCGCGGTGCACGTCTGCACCCCGCCGGTGCGCAGGCCGGAGCTGCTGCGCGAGCTGGCCGGACTCGGCTACCGGCGGATCATCGTCGAGAAGCCGCTGGCCGCCGACTCGGACGAGTACGCCCAGATCGCCTCGTTGCGCGAGCGGTACGGGCTGAACCTGGCCGTGGTGGCGCACTGGCTCGAGTCCGCGCTGACCACGCGGCTGGCCCGACTGCTGGCCGGTAGCGGCCGCGGCCGGCTGCGCTCGATCCGATTCGCCCAGCACAAACCCAGGTTCCACCGGTCGCTGGTGACCTCCGGGCATCCGACCGCGTTCGACGTGGAACTGCCGCACTCGCTCGGGGTGGTGCTGCGGCTGGCCGGACCCGCCGGACTCGTCGCCGCCGAGTGCTCCGACATGCGGTGCGGGCACGTGGTCGCGCCGCGGATGGGCGCGGCGGCGATGACCCTGCGCCACGACAGCGGGGTGCTCAGCGAGCTGCGTTCGGACCTGACCGCGCCCGTGCGGGAACGCAGCATCACGCTGGAGTTCGAGCACGGCCGGGTCACCGGGCACTACCCGCTCAGCGACGACGACGACCACGCGCAGCTGATCGTGGACGGGGCCGAGCCCGAGGTCTTCCCGGACGACGCGCTGACGGCGTTCATGCTCCGCGCCTACCGCGACTTCGCCGCCGGGCGCACCGCCGAGCACTTCGGACTGCACGGGGACGTCGTGCGGCTGATGACCGCGGCGAAGCGGTGCGGCCTGCCGACCGGAGCCGAGGGGACCGGAGCAGAGGGGAGTCGTGCACATGCCGGGTGACCACCTGCTGGCAGGCATCGGTGACGAAGCCGCGGTCGATCTTCCCAGTCAGCTGGCCGCGATCGAGCGCATCGGCTTCGGCGGCATCGAACTGCGCAATGTGGACGGTGCGGCGCTCGGCGACCTCGACGAGCAACGGTTCCGGCGGCTGCGCGCGGCGCTGCACGATGCCGGGTTGGCGGTGCCGTGCCTGGCGTCCAGGATCGGGAACTGGGCGCGACCGGTGACCGCGCCGTTCACCGACGACCTGCGCGAGCTGGAGGTGCTGGCGGCGCGGGCCGCCGAGTTGGGCACCCGCTACGTGCGGATCATGTCCTACCCGAACGACGGGCTACCGGAAGCGGAGTGGCGAGAGCGCGTGCTGGACCGCGTGGCGCGCTTGGCGCAGCGGGCGGACGAGCTGAATGTGGTGCTGCTGCACGAGAATTGCGCGGGATGGGCCGGTCGCGATGCCGGTCGGATGCTGCGGATGCTGGCCGAGGCGGGTGCCTCGCTGCGGTTGTTGTTCGACACCGGTAACGGGATCGAGCACGGGTACGACGCCTGCGAACTGCTCGGGCAGGTCGTGGCGCACGTGGCGCACGTGCACGTCAAAGACGCCGTCGGCAGTGCGGGCAACGCCACTTACGTGCTGCCGGGTACCGGTTCGGCACGGGTCGCGGACTGCTTGCGCCTGCTGCGGGATTCCGGCTACAGCGGGGCGCTGTCGTTGGAACCGCATCTGTCCGCGCGCCCGCACGACGGAGTGGTCGCGGGGGAGTCCGCCGCTGATCGCTTCGTCGAGGCGGGACGGCGGCTGGAAGGTCTGCTGCGGGACTCGATGCCTTGCGCGGCACCACGAATCGCAGGAAGCAGCGGACGCGCATGACCGGCTTGATCTCGGCGCAGGACCGCGAACTGCTGCTGCGCTTGCTGCGCACGCCCACCGTCAATCCCCTGGAACGCAGCGGCGAACCCTCGGACATCGCCCGAGCCCAACGATTTTATGCCGAATCGGCGCGGGAATCGGGTCTCCGGGTGGTGCACCACGCCGCTGCGCCATCGAGCGCGCTCGACGCGCCCGGGGTGCCCCGCACCGTCCGGGAAGCCGCCGCCGACGAGAACTTCCTCGCCGGGCAACCGAACCTCGTGCTGCGGCTCGGCCCGCAGCTTCCGCGGGAGTCCACGGTGATGTTCAACGTGCATCTGGACACGGTCGCCGGTCTTGAGCCGGTGTGCTTCGACGGCGAACGCTTCACCGGCCGCGGGTCCATCGACGCGAAAGGTCCCGCGGTCGCGCTGCTGGCGGGCATCCGCGAGGCAGCCCGCACCGAACCGGCGATCGGCCGCGACCTCGGCGTGCTGGTGCAGGCAGTCGCCGGTGAAGAAGGCGGTGCGATGGGAAGTTTTGGCACCAGGCCGCTGGTCGACGCCGGTTTCCTCGGGCGCCTCAACGTCTTCTGCGAACCGACCGGAATGCGCTACCTGACCCGATCCACCGCCTCGGCCACCGCGCTGCTGAGCGTCGACGGTGCGGGCGCCATCGACGACCGCCCCGATGCCGGGCACAACGCGACCGTGCTGCTGGGTTTCCTGGCGCAGCACTTGGCGAAAGAGCTCGATCCGCAGGAGCGGCCCGGGAGGTTGTGCGTCGCGGGACTGCACACCGGCGAGCTGCACAATCGGGTCTACGGAAGCGGTGGATTGCTGCTGAACCTCTCCTACGAGTCGTCGGACGAAGGCGCGGCGGCCGAACGGGACTTGGAGAACTCGCTGCACCGCGGGCTCTCCGAGTTCACCCGGACCTTCGGCGGTACCAGGGAATTCGCCCGCACCGCCGCCGAGGCCGCATCGATCATCGAGCTCCGATGGCTCAAGCGCGGCTTGCCCGCACTCCGCGGCGGTCACTCGTGGACGGACGAACTGCTCGAACGCGCGGGCGTCCCCGCCTGGCCCGCCGAAGAGCCCGCGTTCACCTGCGACGCCATCTGGATGGCCGAGCGGCCGGGCACCGGCACCGTCGTGCTCGGACCCGGCTCGCTGGAGACCAACAACGCCCACGCCGAAGGCGAATACGCCGAGCTGGCGCAACTGCAGGACTTCGCAGCCACCGTCGCGGCGCTGCTGAAAAGCGCCGCGGGAACCGCAGCCGAGCGTCCACTCAGGACCGAAGCACCGGCACAACGCACCGAGAGGCATCCCGCGACGGATGCCGGAAAGGGGACCGCCCGATGACAGCGCTCGCGGAGAACGCCGGGCACCAGGTCGCCGTGGACCACACCGCTCTGCTGGAGCTGGTCACCCGCCTGTTCACCGAACGCGGCGTGCCGCAGGCGCGTGCGGCCACCGCCGCTGCCGCGCTCTGCCACGGCGACCTGTGCGGCTACGAGTCGCACGGCATGTTCAACCTCACCAGGCTCTACCTGCCGCAGCTGGCGGCCGGGCGGATCGACCCGGGCGCCGAACCGCAGGTACTGACCGACCTCGGCGCGTGCGCGGTGGTCGACTCCCGCCGCGCGCTCGGGCTGTGGGCCGCCGCGGACGCCATGGACTCGGCCGCCGACCGGGCGGACCAGCACGGGATCGGGCTGGTCTCGGTGCGCGGCGGCACGCACTTCGGCTGCGCCGGATTCCACGCGGTGCGCGCCGCCGAACGCGGCATGATCGGCATCGTGGCGAGCAACTGCGGCGAGCAGCGGATCGCGCGCCCGCCGCTGGGGGCGCTGAGCATGCTCGGCACCAACCCGCTCAGCGTCGCCGCGCCCGCACTGGAAGGCCACCCGTTCCTGCTGGACATGAGCACGACCGTGGTTCCGACGGGCAAAGTGCGGGTGGCCGCGGCCAACGCCGAGGAAGTACCGGAAGGTTGGCTGGCCGACGACTCCGGCGCAGCGGTGACCGACCCGGCCGCGTTCGACCGGCGCGAAGCGCACCTGCGCTGGCTCGGCGGCGAGCCGGAAACCGGCGCGCACAAAGGATTCGGGCTCGGACTGGTGGTGGAGCTGCTGTCCGCGGCGTTGTCCGGCGCGGGTCTCGGCCCGGCCCCGGAAGCGCTGG
>NZ_JAFRFW010000252.1:0-5547 GCF_017434145.1 Saccharopolyspora sp.
CAGCTCGCTGATCACCGCTTGGGCCCGGCTCTTGGCGCGGTCCGCCGGCACCGGCAGGACCGAAGCCCGCAGCGACGGCTCTGCGGCGCCGAGGAACCCGACCAGGGCGGCGGCGGACCGGCCGCGCAGGTCCAGCGGGCACACCAGCGGCCCCGGGCCGACGCTCGCCGCCGGGTTGCTGGGCACCGATTCCGGGTCGAGGACGAGGACGTCGCCGGCGCCCTGCGCGGCACCGCTGGAGTCCTCGCCGGGAAGCAACCTGGGCGGGGCGCAGACCTGGGTCCGCAACCATTGGTCCTGTTCCCGCGTCGCGGCACCGGTGACGTCGAGCGCGCCGCGCTGCACGGTCGCGGCGAGCTGTTCACGGGTGGGCGAGTCGAACGACGACAATGGTTCGTACACCCGCAGATAGGCGACGAACGGCTCTGGCACGCGAGTATCGTGCCATGCGCGCTGCGGCGGCCGGTGACTACCCGCCGCACGTCGGAGCCGATGGCGACGCGGCGCGCGGGCCGATGGCGACGCCTGCGCGATCTGCGGGCTGGATCACCCGCGACACGGAGACGTGGGGTGGCACCACGTCGCGTAGAACCGCATCGGCACGGTACGGTAGTTACAGGAAAAGTTGTCGAGATCATGCGGGGCCGCCGTTCCCCTGGCCGCCCCGCACACCCTGCGCGAGGGGGTCGAGCCATGGGGCGCGGCCGGGCTAAGGCCAAGCAGACGAAGGTGGCCCGTGAGCTGAAGTACAGCTCCCCCACCATGGACGTCGATGCATTGCAGCGCGAGCTGTCCTCGGATTCGCCTGGCGAGTGGTCCGAGGAGGACCGCGCCGACGCATACGACGACGGGTACGACGACTACCGGCGTTGACGGCACGAAAACACCGAGTGGACGAGCACCGTCCACTCGGTGTTCTGTGTCGGCAGACGACCTGATCGCATCCGGGTCCGGATGGTGCCGAGCCGGGTGGAGCCACCACTCGTTCGACATCGTTCGCGGTGGGCGGGCCTGCGGTTGCGCTTGATCGCCGCAAGCGCTCCGCCGGCCGGGCGTAGCAACTCCGACGATCAACCGAACACGCAGTACCAGCGAAGTGCGCCGGGAAACCGGCGCACTTCTCGTTTGCGCTGCGGAAGAAGTGCCCGGTCCGGGACCGGGCGGAGCCTGGGGATGCTCGGGCGCCTACCAGGCCCGGAAAAGGACTGTGAAGTGAAAGGGGCCGGTGTGCGGGCCGCCTCTCGGCGGATGGCGCTGTAAGGCTCCAGCCGAACGGTATTCCCTACAGGCTTGGTGATGGAGCCCGGGGGCACGCGCACACCGGCCACCCCGAACAACGAGTGCGGCGCCCCGCAGAATTCCCGTCGGCGCCGCAGATTTCGGCGAACGGCTCAATGCATCCCGTGCACCACCGCGTGGCCGCGCCCGCGGGCGATCATCCACTTGTTCACCGGCACGGTCAGCACGAACGCCACCACCAGCGCGAAGGCCAGCGATGCCCAGAACAGCGCGGTCGTCGGACCGGCGTCCATCGCGCCCGGCACCACGACCATGACCGCGTTGTCCACGACCTCCATCACGAAGATCGAGAACGTGTCGGCGGCGAGCGCCACCCGGACGGCGCCGGCGAAGCTCACTCCGGAGCGCAGCACGCCCCGCATGGTCAGCGCATAGCCGAAGACGAACGCGAGGACGACCGACAGCACCACGGTGCCGACGTTGTGCAGGCCCGCCGCGGTCCCGATCACCATGCCCAGGATCTCGCCGATCGCGCAGCCGGTGAGGCAGTGCAACGTCGCCGACACCGCCATCCGCCAGGACGAACCGGGCGCGGCGTGGTGCTGGTGGGACGTGTCCGGCTGCTGAGTCATCGCTGCTCCTCGGAAGAGGTCTTTCCGGGCGATCGCCAGTTGAAACGATACCCCCAGGGGGTATATTCCAGGCGGTCGGAGCGGACTCGGCAGGCGGAGCGGGGATCAGAACCGCGGGTGGTTACCGCGCAGCACGACGCGCTGGTCCTCGGCGGCTTCCTCGACGGTCGGCTGCTTGGCGACCTCGCCCAGCACCCACGCGGGCACGTGCCGGGCGGTGAGCACCGCCAGCGCCCGGTCCACGTCCTCGGCGGTGACGACCGCGACCATGCCCACCCCCATGTTGAAGGTGCGCTCCATCTCCTCGGTCTCCACCCGGCCGCGCTGCGCGATCATCCGGAACACCGGGTCGGGCGTCCAGGTTCCGCGGTCCAGCACGGCGGTCAGCCCGGACGGGACGACTCGTGCCAGGTTCGCGGCCAGCCCACCGCCGGTGACGTGCGCGAAAGTGCGCACCTCCGCTTCGGCGGCCAGGGCCAGGCAGTCCTTGGCGTAGATCCGGGTCGGCTCCAGCAGCTGCTCGCCGAGCGTGTGGCCGAACTCCTCGACGTGGCCCTCCAGCGGCATCCGGGCCAGTTCCAGCAGCACGTGCCGGGCCAGCGAGTAGCCGTTGGAGTGCAGCCCGGAGGAACCCATCGCGATCACCACATCGCCCGGGCGCACCTTGTCCGGGCCGAGCATCGCGTCGGCCTCGACGACGCCGACGCCGGTGGCCGAGAGGTCGTACTCGCCGGGCGCCATCATGCCGGGGTGCTCGGCGGTCTCCCCGCCCAGCAGCGCGCAGCCGGCCTGCACGCAACCCTCGGACACGCCCTTGACCAGGTCCGCGATCCGCTCCGGCTCGACCTTGCCGACGGCGATGTAGTCCTGCAGGAACAGCGGTTCCGCGCCGCAGACCACGAGGTCGTCGACGACCATCGCGACCAGGTCCATCCCGACGGTGTCGTGCTTCTGCATCGCCTGCGCCACGGCGAGCTTGGTGCCGACGCCATCGGTCGAGGACGCCAGCACCGGCTCGTTCCAGCGGTCCAGCTTGAGCTGGAACAGTCCGGCGAAACCGCCGAGGGAGCCCAGCACCTCGGGCCGGGTGGCCCGCTGCGCCCAGGGCCGCATCTGCTGCACGGCCTCGTCACCGGCTTCGATGCTCACCCCCGAGGTCGCGTAGGTGGCCTTGGCTTCCTCGGCGGCTTGCGACCCCGCGAGCAGGTCTTCGGACACGACTGACTCCACATCTGATGTGAGTTTGCGGTTGGGTGGCGGGAAGTCCGGCGACGCGTTCGGCGGGGCGCTCCGGGCGCGGGCGCCCGCCCGTTGCTTACCACAGGCGCGGGCGCCTGCATCCGGTCCCGCCGCGAGGTTTCCCGGATTCGCCGATCGATGCACGCGGCCGGACGCGAGCGCACCACGCTACGCGGCGCGCCACCTCGGCCGGGGCCGGGGAGTCACGGCCTGCGCAGCGCGTCGGCACCGCCGTAGCCATTGGGCAGCACCGGCTCGGCGGGGCCCGCCACGCCGCGTTCGGTCTCTTCGGAGGAGTTCTCCAGCAGGTACTTGCCCAGCCGCGCCTCTTCCGGCAGCGGGATCGGGTAGTGCCCGTCGAAGCACGCCGCGCACAGCCGGTTGCGGGGCTGCTCGCTGGCGGCGATCAAGCTGTCCAGCGACACGTAGCCGAGGCTGTCCGAGCCGATCGAACGCCGGATGCCGTCCGCGTCCGAGCCGTTCGCGATCAATTCGGCGCGGGAGGCGAAGTCGATGCCGTAGTAGCAGGGCCACTTCACCGGCGGCGAGGCGATCCGCACGTGCACCTCGATCGCGCCCGCTTCGCGCAGCATCCGCACCAGGGCGCGCTGGGTGTTGCCGCGCACGATCGAGTCGTCCACGACGACCAGCCGCTTACCGCGGATCACCTCGCGCAGCGGGTTGAGCTTGAGCCGGATGCCGAGCTGGCGGATGGTCTGCGAGGGCTGGATGAAGGTCCGCCCCACGTAGGAGTTCTTCACCAGCCCGTTGCCGTAGGCGATCCCGGATTCCTGCGCGTAGCCGACGGCCGCGGGCGTGCCGGACTCCGGCACCGGGATCACCAGGTCGGCGTCCACCGGGTGCTCGCGGGCGAGCCTGCGGCCGATCTCCACGCGGGTGCTGTGCACCGAGCGCCCGGAGATCGTGGTGTCCGGGCGCGCCAGGTAGACGTACTCGAACACGCAGCCCTTCGGCTTGGGGTGGGCGAAGTGCTGCGAGCGCAGCCCGTCGGCGTCGATGGCGAGCAGTTCGCCCGGCTCGACCTCGCGCACGAACGAGGCTCCGACGATGTCCAGGGCCGCGGTTTCGCTGGCCACCACCCAGCCGCGTTCCAGCCTGCCGAGCACCAGCGGGCGCACGCCGTGCGGGTCGCGGGCGGCGTAGAGGGTCGACTCGTCGGAGAACACCATCGAGAAGGCGCCCTGCACGGACGGGAACAGCTCCAGCGCTGCCTGCTCGATCCCCTTGTCCGCGGCGCGCGTGGCCAGCAGCCCGCACACCAGGTCGGAGTCGGTGGTGGCGCGTTCGCAGCCGGACGCGGGCGCGGAGGTGTTCGCCGCGATGGTGTCCGCGCCTTCGGCGACCAGCCGTTCCCGCAGGTCGGCGGTGTTCACCAGGTTGCCGTTGTGGCCCAGCGCGAGTCCGCCGCCGCCCGCCGTGGTGCGGAAGGTGGGCTGCGCGTTCTCCCACGTCGCGCCACCGGTCGTGGAGTAGCGGTTGTGCCCGACGGCGACGTGGCCGCGCAACGTGGCCAGGACCTGCTCGTCGAAGACCTGGCTGACCAGGCCGAGGTCCTTGTAGACCAGCATCTGCGAGCCGTCGCCGACTGCGATGCCCGCGGCTTCCTGGCCGCGGTGCTGCAGCGCGAACATGCCGTAGAAGGCGAGCTTGGCTACTTCTTCACCGGGCGCCCAGACGCCGAAAACACCGCATTCCTCGTGCGGTACGTCCTGCTCGTAGGGATCGGTGTCGGGCTTCGAGGCGGGTGCGCCGGGCGCACTGCTCGGGTCTGGCCGGTCGATGACCACCGAGAACTCCTTGCGGACGGAATCGGAGTTACACCCAAGTGTAAACGGAGCCCGACGGCGTGGTGACCGGCCACCTGCGCCAATCTCCCCGGAACGGCCCGCTGACCTGGGAATCCGTGAAGCGGATCACGGCGATGTGAAGCCGGTCATCGCCGCGGCGAATTCGGAGGGAAGCTGCCCGCTCACCGTGCGCGTTCCATTCCCGACGGACCGCCGACGCGGCTGCATCGGGCGACCGGTCCGTTCACTCGGTGCGGAACACGGCGGTCATAGCCGGCGCAGGCGCTCGTGCACCCGGTTCAGGAGGTTCAAGTCCCGGCAGGGCTCCGGGTGGATCCGGCCGGACCAGGATAGGCGGCGGTCGAGCTGCGTGGCTTCGGATGCTTGCGGGACGCGACGGTCCAGGGGCATCGCGGGCTTCTCGTGCTTACCCATGGCGGACGCTCCCGCAGGTGCGCCGAGCGGGGCCGGGATGTTCGGGGGCACCCCCACCGGCCCCGCCGACCCACTGCCCCGGCACGATGCGCTGGGAGGACCACGACGCACCAAGGCAGCGGAAGCCGCGCCCGCGATCCAGGCAGGCCGCGGGGAGGACGGGCCGGAGACGGGAACAGCCCGGCGGTCGGCTC
>NZ_JAFRFW010000018.1:0-1500 GCF_017434145.1 Saccharopolyspora sp.
CGGAGACCTGCTCGGCTCGGGCACCTGCGGCAACGGCGGCTGCCTCGCCGAGCTCTGGGGGCGCGGACGAGAGGATCTTCCGCCGCTGCGTCCCGGTGACACCGTCGCGCTCACCGCCGAAGGGATCGGCGGCATCGCCAACACGGTCGTGCCGGGCGCACCGGTGAAACCGTTGCCACGGGCGCGGAAACAGCCGCGCGAACGACCCTGACTGCACGCAGCGCAACCACTTGCCCGCTGTTGATAACTCCGCGTAATGTCATCGCCACACTTGCGTCCTGCAACCGCGAGGTGCCCGATGACGAACGTGCCCCCTACGCCGAACGCGACCCCGCCCTCGAACGCGGCCCCGAACGCGACGCTGCCACCTGGCCCGTCCACGCCCCGTTCGCTGCAGGCCGTGCGCGCCCTGTTCTCGCCGCGGCTGGGTCTGCCGCGACTGCGCGCCCGGTACGGGGACACCGTCACCATCCAGCTGCCGGTCTACGGCAAGGCGGTGGTCATCAGCGACCCCGCCGATGTCAAACAGCTGTACCGGACCAGCCCGGAGATCGCCGACAAGCTCGACGCGAGCCTGGGACGGGTGCTGGGTTCCGGGTCGCTGTTCTCGATCACCGGCGAACAGCACCGCAAGCAGCGCAAACTGCTCGTCCCGCCGTTCCACGGCCGCCGGCTCGGCGCCTACGAGCGGATCGTCGAGCAGGAAGCGCTGGCCGAATTCGCGCAGTGGCCGCAGGATCGGCTGTTCGCGACGCTGCCATCGATGCGACGGCTCACCCTCAACATCATCCTGCGCGCGGTGTTCGGTGCGCGGGCCGCCGAGTCCGACCGGCTGCGCGAGCTGCTGCCGCGGTTGGTGACGCTGGGTTCCAAGCTGGTCGTGCTCCCGGTGCCGGCGAACGGTGTCGGACCGTGGAACCCGTGGCAGCGGTTCCGGGAATTGCGAGCCGAATACGACCGGGTCATCGCGGGAATGATCGATCGCGCCGAGCAGGACGCCGATGTGGACGAACGCGACGACGTGCTGGCGCTGCTGCTGCAGAGCCGCTACGACGACGGCTCCCGGATGGACCGCGGCGAGATCGCCGACCAGCTGCTCACGCTGCTCTCGGCCGGGCACGAGACGATCACGACCACGCTGGCGTGGGCGGTGGAACGGCTGCGCCGGCATCCCGCGGTGCTGCGCGAACTCACCGCGGAAGTCGATGCCGGCGGCAGCACCCTGCGCGCGGCCGCGATCATCGAGGTGCAGCGGACCCGGCCGGTGGTCATCCTCACCGAGCGCAAGATCAAGGCGGATGGCCTGCAACTGGGGCGTTGGTGGCTGCCGAAGGATTCCATCGTGTTCACCAGCATCGATCTGATGCACCGGGACCCGCGGTTGTTCCCGGACCCGGACACGTTCGATCCGCACCGCTTCGTGGACGCGAAACCCGATGCGTACCAATGGATTCCGTTCGGTGGCGGCAATCGGCGTTGCATCGGTGCGGCGTTCGCGAC
>NZ_JAFRFW010000253.1:0-5791 GCF_017434145.1 Saccharopolyspora sp.
CCGGTCCCCTCGAATCGGTCCGGCGGGCCAAGCCACAGGCCGGGGCACTCTCCCGCCCCGGCCGGTGGTCCCCGACTCACCGACGGAAGCCGATGCGGCGAATGGACATTCCCCGAACGCACCGAACCGCCCCGGACCCGATCAGCGAAAACCGCCCGGTCGGCGAATGCCGCCCGGGCGCTCTGCGGCCCTGCGGGGCCGTGATCATCAAATACGCGCGGTACGCGGTCGGGCTGCGCGGGCCTCGGCAAGTGCACCTCGTCGCGGAGGACGCGGTGCAGGGGCGGCTCGACGAACGGAGCGTGGTGCAGACGCTCTGCGGCCGCCTCGGCTGGGGTCCGCTGAACGACCCGCCGCACGGCTGGCCGCTGCATCCGGACTGCCGGACCCGGGCATGTCCGGAGTGACTCCGTCCAAGCTCCCCGCGACGTGAAAAGACCGCCGCCCCGGCTGGAGCGGCGGTCTGCGACCCGTCGGGTCAGATGGTCCAGGTGTCGTGCCCGGTGAGCAGGCCCTGCAGGTCCGGCGGGTTCGTCTCGGTCGCCGTGGCGGTCTGCTCGCGGGCCTGGTCGTCGTAGGTGGGCCGCGGGATCGAGCGGAACACGCCGGTCACCGTCGGATCCAGGTGCTGGCCGCCGAGCCGGGACAGCGCGTAGGCCAGCGAGCTGTCCTCGCGCTCGGCGTCGTGCACGACGATCTCCGAGGAATCGACCTCGTCGAGCTTGGCGACCTTGAGCTCGCCGGACGAATCCCGCACCACACCGCGACGTTCGTCCTCCGGCCCGAACACGATCGGCTCGCCGTGCGCCAGCGGGATGATCCGGCGCTGCTTCTCGTCGGAGTCCTTGAGCACGTCGAACGCGCCGTCGTTGAAGATCGGGCAGTTCTGGTAGATCTCCACCAGCGCACTGCCGCGGTGCTCGGCCGCGGCCTGCAAGGTCTCGGTCACGTGCTTGCGATCCGAGTCCAGCGTGCGCGCCACGAAACTGGCCTCCGCGCCCAGCGCCAGCGAAACCGGGTTGAACGGGGTGTCCACCGAACCCACCGGCGTCGACTTGGTGACCTTGCCGACCTCCGACGTCGGCGAGTACTGGCCCTTGGTCAACCCGTAGATCCGGTTGTTGAACAGCAGGATCTTCAGGTTCACGTTGCGCCGCAGCGCATGGATCAGGTGGTTGCCGCCGATGGACAGCGCGTCGCCGTCACCGGTCACGACCCACACGCTCAGGTCCGGCCTGGTGGTGGCCAGCCCGGTCGCGATCGCCGGGGCGCGGCCGTGGATGGAGTGCATCCCGTAGGTGTTCATGTAGTACGGGAACCGGCTGGAGCAGCCGATGCCCGAGACGAACACGATGTTCTCCCGCTTGAGCCCCAGCGTCGGCAGGAAGCTCTGCACCGCGTTGAGCACGATGTAGTCGCCGCAGCCGGGGCACCAGCGGACTTCCTGGTCGGACTTGTAGTCCTTGGCGGTCTGCTTCTCGTCGGTGGTGGGCACGCCGTGCAGGCCGCCCACTTCCGGCAGTCCGAGGTCCGTGGTCGTCACGCCGCAACCCCCTGCACCACATCGGTGAGCACGTTCTGGAGTTCTTCCGCTTGGAACGGCAGGCCCGCGATCTTGGTGTGGCTGTGCACGTCCACCAGGTAGCGGGCGCGCAGCAGCATCGCGAGCTGTCCCATGTTCATCTCCGGCACCACGACCTTGTCGTAACGCCGCAGCACCTCGCCGAGATTCCCGGGCATCGGGTTCAGGTGGCGCAGGTGGGCCTGCGCGACCGCCATGCCCTGCCCGCGCACCCGGCGGCACGCCGCGCCGATCGGGCCGTAGGACGAGCCCCAGCCCAACACCAGCACCCCCGCCTGCCCGGACGGGTCGTCGACCTCGATGTCCGGCACCTCGATGCCGTCGATCTTGGCTTGGCGCAGCCGGACCATCTTGTCGTGGTTGTCCGGGTCGTAGGAGATGTTGCCCGCGCCGTCGGCCTTCTCCAGCCCGCCGATGCGGTGCTCGGTGCCCGGCGTGCCCGGCACCGCCCACTCGCGGGCCAGCGTCTCCGGGTCGCGCACGTAGGGCCAGAACTCGCCGGAGCCGTCCGGCGCGTTCGGCTCGGTCGCGAAGCTGACCCGCAGGTCCGGCAGCTTCGTGACGTCCGGGATCAGCCACGGCTCGGAGCCGTTGGCCACCGCGCCGTCCGAGAGCAGCAACACCGGAGTCCGGTAGCGCAGCGCGATCCGCGCCGCGTCCAGCGCCACGTCGAAGCAGTCCGCAGGCGACTTCGGCGCGATCACCGGCACCGGCGACTCGCCGTTGCGCCCGTAGAGCGCCTGCAGCAGGTCGGCCTGCTCGGTCTTGGTCGGCAGCCCGGTGGACGGGCCGCCGCGCTGGATGTCGCAGATCAGCAGCGGCAGCTCCATGGTCACCGCCAGCCCGATCGTCTCCGACTTCAGCGCAAGGCCCGGCCCGGACGTGGTGGTCACGCCCAGCGCACCGCCGAACGAGGCGCCCAGCGCCGCGCCGACGCCCGCGATCTCGTCCTCGGCCTGGAACGTGGTCACGCCGAAGTTCTTGTGCTTGGCCAGCTCGTGCAGCACGTCGGAGGCCGGGGTGATCGGGTAGGTGCCGAGGAACATCGGCAGCCCGCTGCGCTTCGCCGACGCGACCAGCCCGTAGGCGAGCGCGACGTTGCCGGTGATCTGGCGGTAGGTGCCCTTCGGCAGCGTCGCGGGGGCGACCTCGTAGGTCACGGCGAACGCCTCGGTGGTCTCGCCGTAGTTCCAGCCCGCGCGGAAGGCGAGCACGTTCGCCTCGGCGACGTCGGGCTTCTTGGCGAACTTCTCCCGCAGGAACCGCTCGGTGCCCTCGGTCGGGCGGCTGTACATCCAGGACAGCAGGCCGAGCGCGAACATGTTCTTGGTGCGTTCGGCGTCCTTGCGGCCAACCCCGGCGGGTTCGGCGGCACCGCGGGTCAGCTCGGCCATCGCCACGTGGTGCACGACGTACGGGTCGAGTTCCCCGCTGTCGAGGGGGTTCTGCTCGTAGCCGACCTTGGTGAGGTTGCGCTTGGTGAACTCGTCGGTGTTCACGATCAAGGTGCCGCCGCGCGGCAGGTCGCGGATGTTGGCCTTGAGCGCGGCCGGGTTCATCGCGACCAGCACGTCGGGGCGGTCCCCGGGCGTGAGGATGTCGTAGTCGGCGAAGTGCAGCTGGAAGCTGGACACCCCCGGCAGCGTGCCCGCGGGAGCGCGGATCTCGGCCGGGAAGTTCGGCAGCGTGGCCAGGTCGTTGCCGAACGCGGCCGCTTCCGAGGTGAAGCGGTCACCGGTGAGCTGCATGCCGTCGCCGGAGTCCCCGGCGAAGCGGATCACCACCCGGTTGAGCTGCTGGCTGTTCGTGGCCGAGGCGGCATCGGAGCCTGCCGCCGTGGCCGCACCCGCCCCCGGACGCTCCGGCGGCTGGTGCCCGTTCGTCGTCACCAATGGACCCGTTCCCTTTCCAGCTCGCGGGCGCCCGCGAGCCACTCCTCCGCCCTGTGGCGAACGATACAGCCCACCTCGGTGTTCCAGGTCCGATCGCACCCGGCGCGCGGCCATTCGGCAGCCCGGAAACGGGTGCCGGTTCGGCCGCTGCGGCGATTGTCCGCGGCTTTTCCGCGCGGACGGCCGATGCGGGCGGCCGAATGGGGGCCGACTCGTCGGCGGACGCCTGCCACCGGAGCAGTCGGGAAAACTTTCGAGCTGTTTTCGCAGTTTGCGGTGCGGGGTTCACGTCGTCCGCCACCGACTCTACCAAAAGCGCTGTCGGCACTTTCCGGAGCGAACGTTCTCTCCGGCTGCGGTGACCAACCGCGACGAGGCGGATTCACGCACGCTGGCGCACGCCGATCGGACCGGCCGCGCACCGCGGAATTGCGCTCGTGGAGCGGAAACGCGGGCCCGGCGAGCGGGTGAGCCGGGCCGACGCCGATCTCCGCGAGCCTCCCGCGCTCGGCGGATATGCTGCGCACAGCGCCGGTGGGCACCAGAAGGACACCTGCACCGGAGCGCCTCCCACCCGGCGCCGTCGCCTGCACACCTCGCGGGAGAACCGTCCGGACACGCACTGGAAACGCCTTGTTCATACGGCACGCCTCCGACTACCGAACGTCCCGGAAACCGGCTATCGCGTTTTCCGGAGTGACCAATGGCACCAGTCGAAGCCGCGGCGGAAACTCCCTCCGGAAACCCGGGACGAGCACCGCCGAAAGCAGCGCCGTGATCAACACCACGGTCGCCCGGCGAACCGGCGAACGCCTACCCCGGGCAACTCGGCAGCAGCTTCCGGACAACCCCTTCGAAACGGGAGACAATGGCACGGCTGCATCAATCAAGCGACCCGCGCGCGATCGCCGAGCAAACTCGGCACTGTGATCTCGCTCATAAGAATTCGCGGAATCGTCAATTGCGCCGGCGGGACCGGCGCGCACTCGCTGCACCGGCCCCGCCCCATTCACCCGGCTCCCGGGCCTGCCCGCCGCGGGAACCCCGGACCCCCAGGTCGAGCTGCCCCGGTCAAGCTCCCGGCAGCGCCAGCAGCGCCGCCACGCACGTGCTCAGGTCCCCAGTGCGCCCCCAGACCGTCTCCCCCTGCGCGCCCGTCCCGCGGATCCGCGCCGCGCGGCACTCGTCCCGGTCGAAGATCCACAGCGCGTCCGTGCCCGCCGGGCAGTCCCGCCAGCCGACCAGCCCGGCGATGTCTCCGTCGGCGCCCGGGAAGGACCGGAAGGACCATCCCGCCGCGCGCAGCTCGGCCAGCCCGGCCAGCTCCGGGTGCTCCGCCAAGGCGGTCCGCACTTCTCCGCCAGCACCGCCGGCCGGGGAATCCGGCGAAGCGCGCCGATTTTCTGGTGCTGATCGCATACGCTGACAGTGGCCCGGAAATCGCTCAGCGGAGTGCCACACAATCGCCACACCCGTCCCGATCGGATTGCTCCGGGTACGCGAATCAGGCTGACTGGACGCGTAAGAGGGGGTAGGAACCATGCTGCACGAAACACCGGGGGAAACCGAAAATCCCGAGCAGGCCGAGACCGCGGGCGAACAATCCGCGGAAAGCCCCGCCCGGATCGGGACCCGCATCGCCGAACTGCGCAAGATCCACGGCGTGACGCAGCGCGCGTTATCGGTGCGCGCGGCCGTTTCCTACTCGCTGCTGCGCAAGGTCGAACGCGGTGAGCGCACCGCCAGCCACTCCTTCGTCGCCGCCGTGGCCCGCGCGATGTCGATCAACATCACCGATCTCACCGAAGAACCACCGCACGGCCGCGGCCCCGGACCCGCCGCCGAGCAGTGCGGTGTTCCCGCGCTGCGCCAGGCGCTGGTCGAAGGCGCGGACCCGGAGCTGGACACCGATCCGCGCCCCGGCGAGGACCTGCGCGCCGACGTGGCCCGGATCAAGGAGTGGGACCGCCGGACCCGGCACGCCGAGGCGGTGCAGGCGTTGCCGGACGTGCTGCGGCACCTGCACCACGCGGCCCGCGAGCGACCGGACGACCACCAGGTGCACGAGCTGCTGGCGGCTACCTACTCCTACGCGATGATCGCGCTCTACCGGCTGGGGCATCTGGACCTGTGCCACTTGGCGGATGAGCGCTCCCGCGCCGCGGCCGCCCGCGGCCGGGACGCGGTGCGCGGGTCGGTCGCGGAGTGGAACCACGCGCTGGTGCTGCTGTTCGACGGCTCCTACACCGCCGGGCTGCGTTCGCTGCACCGTTCGCTGGAACTGCTGCCCGCACCGGAGACACCCGCCACCGCCGCG
>NZ_JAFRFW010000254.1:0-3926 GCF_017434145.1 Saccharopolyspora sp.
CGCGCCATTGGCCAGACAAACGGGTGTTCCAGGCTCACGTGGGCGTCAGAACAGTGAGGTCCAGAAGCTCCAGAACGCTTGCAGCACCATTACCACGATCGCCAGGTACCAGACCACCAGCACGAGGCTGTGGAACCGGGACAACGCCGCGCCCGCGGACGCGCCCCCGCCCAGGTGGCCGCCGCGCAGCGCGTGCAGCGTCGTGTACCAGAACATCGGGATCACCACGGCCCACACCACCATGCAGTACGGGCACAGCGCGCCGATGTCGTACAGGCTCTGCACGATCAGCCAGTGCACGAACACCACGCCGAGCGTGGTGCCCAGCTGCAGGCCGATCCAGAACCACCGCGGCGCGGCGAACCCGGCCAGCAGCACGACCCCTGCGGTGATCATCACCGGGAACGCGAACAGGCCGATCAGCGGGTTCGGGAACCCGAACAGCGCGGCCTGGGTGCTGTCCATGACCGTGCCGCAGGACACGATCGGATTCATGCTGCACGACGGGATGTAGGACGGATTGCCCAGCTTGGTGATCTTCTCGACGGTCAGCGCGAACGAGGCCACCAGGCCGATCGCACCGCCGATCAGGTACAGCCAGCCCAGCCCGGTCTGCCGCGTTGGTGGCTCCGCGGCGGCCGCGGCCGGGTGCGCCTGCTGCGTGGCGGTCATCGCGCCAGCTCCTGGTCGATCCGGGCCCGCAGCTGCTGGGCGACATCAGCGGTGGACTTGCCGGAGCCCTCCCACTTCTGGCCGTTGATGAAGAACGACGGCGTGCCGGAGATGCCGGCCTTCTCCGCGTCGGCCTGGTCGGCCGCGATCCGGTCGCTGACCGCCTTGGACTCCTTGTCCTGCTTGAACTTGTTCGCGTCCAGTCCGATCTGCTGGGCGTACTGGGTGAACATCTGGTTGGCGCGCCCGGTGTCATCGCTGACCTGCTGGCCGTCCGGGGAGACCGCCCATGCGCGGTAGTTGTCGAAGATGGCGTGGTACATCTCCTTGTACTTGCCCTGCATCGCCGCGGCCTCGGCGGACTTGGCCGCTTCCATCGCCAGCGGGTGGGCGTTGGTCAGCGGGTACATCCGGTTCACGAAGTTGATGCGGCCCTTGTACTCCTGCTCGATGTTCTTGGTGACCCCGTTGTAGTACTGGAAGCAGGACGGGCACTGGAAGTCCAGGAACTCGGTCACGGTGACCTTGGCGTCGGGGGCTTCGGTGAGCTTGTGGCTGTCCGGCTTGCTCACCACCTGGCTCATGTCCTGACCCGGTGCGGGGGACTGGCCGCCTGCGGCGTTGTCCCCCTTGCCCGCGGTGAACAGCAGGACCCCGCCGATGATCACGACTGCGGCCACGACCACCACGATGCTCAGGATCGCGTTGGTCGATGGCCCGCTCTTCTTCAGCAACGGGTTGGTTGTCTTCGGCATCGCTTCGTGCACCTTCGCGGTCGGGCGCGGGGCTGGGCTTGCCCCGCATCTGCGGCAGGTCGATATCCAGTCTCACCCACTGACACGAAAGTGTGAGGAAGCGGGTGGTCGGGAAAGGCGCCCCTACCGGGTATACCGCATCCGTGAGCGAGCCCGATCCGACCGAACTGCTCGGCGCCGACCAGCTGCCGCTGCTGCGCTCCTGGTCGGGGACCTGGCTGGAGCCCGAGCTGGCCACCCTGACCGACAGCCGGTTCTCCGACCCGGACTGGCTCTACGAGCGCAAGCTCGACGGCGCCCGGGTGCTGGCCGGGCGCGACGGCGGCGATCCGGTGCTGTGGTCGCGCAACCACAAGCGGGTCGACGCCTCCTACCCGGAGCTGCTGGACGCGCTGGCCGGGCAGGGGGAGCGGTTCGTGGTGGACGGCGAGGTGGTCGCCTTCGACGGCGACCGCACCAGCTTCGCCAAGCTGCAGAACCGGATGCACCTGACCGACCCGCGCGCGGCCCGGCGGACCGGGGTGCGGGTGTTCTACTACCTGTTCGACCTGATCGCGGTCGGCGGCGTGGACCTGACCCGGCTGCCGCTGCGCACCCGCAAGCGGCTGTTGTTCGAGTGCTTCGGCTTCGACGACCCGCTGCGCTACAGCGAGCACCGCCGCGGCGACGGGGAGGAGTTCTTCCGGCAGGCGTGCGAACGCGGCTGGGAGGGTCTGATCGCCAAGCGCGCGGACCGGCCCTACCGGGGCGGCCGTTCCCGGGACTGGCTGAAGTTCAAGTGCGTCTCCGGGCAGGAGTTCGTCATCGGCGGCTTCACCGAGCCGAAAGGCGCGCGCCACGGGTTCGGCGCGCTGCTGGTCGGCTACTTCCAAGGCGACGAGCTGCGCTACGCGGGCAAGGTCGGGACCGGATACGACGAGAAGACCTTGCGCGATCTGCGGGCTCGAATGGAAAGGCTGGAGAAGTCCGAATCACCGTTCGCCGATCGGATCGGGGAACGGGAGGTGCATTGGGTGGCGCCGGAAATGGTCGCGGAGATCGGTTTCTCCGAATGGACCGCGGACGGGCGGTTGCGGCACCCGAGATTCACCGGGCTGCGCGAGGACAAGCCGGCGACGAGCGTCGTCCGGGAGGACTGATCGTCGCCGGCGCACCGCCGTTCCCACTCATCGCACGACGCTGACCGCCGCGTTCGCCGGCGGCCCGGCAGCGGGCTGAGGTTGGGACCATGCGGCCAGGAGAACGGTCGTCACGACCATCAGCACCGTTCCGACAACCGACACGAAAGTGCGGCTGCTGCTCTGCATGATTCGCGCCCCGCTTTTCTTGGGAGGAGGGAATGATTGCCACGCGGCGCGCCGGAACCGATCAATGCTTTGGCGGCCGACCGGTCTGCTCGTGCTCCGGGCGCGCCCGTCGGCCCGGCGAGCCGATGAGGGACCGGAAGTACTTCGGGGAACCGGACGAACCGCCGGGGACACTGCTGCGAACCCGACCGCCACCAGGACTGTCGTCCGCAGGCGACGATACGTTACGCGGTCGCAATCTTGGTTTTCGGGCTCCGATGCCACCGGTGTGGGTGAGCCCGGCCGAAAGCCCTGCCGCCGGTCGCGACCGAACGCGACGATTCGGTCATTGATCCCAGATTTCCTGCTCGTCGAGGTAGCGAAGCAGCGCCCGCCCGGTGTTGATCGCGTGCTCGTGCATCGCCCACCGCGCGGCTTCGGCGTCCCGGTTGCGCAAGGCGCGCAGGATCTCGCGGTGCTCGGATTCGGTCAGCTCGGTCAGTCCGGGCGTGGCCGCGCCGATCCGCTGCGGCACGTAGCGGGACGCCAGCCGCAGGAACCAGTCCAGCTTGGCGGACTCCGCGACGTCGTGGATCGCGGTGTGGAACCGCTGGTCGAGCTGCACCGCGTCGCCGATGCCGAAGCGGGTGGCGTGCTCCAGCTCCGCCTGCACCGCCTCCAGCGCGTCCAGCTGCGCGATGCTGATCCGCTCGGCGGTGCGGGCGGCCAGCTCGCCCGCCAGCCCGGCCCGCAACCGGTTGGCGTCGGCCACGTCCTGCCGATTCAGCGGCACGACGGTGAAGCCGCGGCGAGGTTCGAGCTCGACGAACCCTTCGCCGCGCAACGCCAGCAGCGCCTCCCGCACGGGGGTCACGCTGACCCCGATCTCCTCCGCGAGGCGCTCCAGGGGCAGGTGCTGGCCGCGGCGCAGCTTGCCCGTCATGATCCGGTCGCGGATCCGGACGGCCACTTCGTCGGACAGCTGCGGGCGGGGTGCTCTGTGGGGCGCTGGGGGCATTCGCTTTCTCGATCGTCGCCTGCGCCGACCGCCGCGTCGGCTGATTTCCTGGGGCCGGTTGCTCGGGGCCGGGTTCTGGCGGTCAGGCCGTTCACCGTGCATGACCGGTGGTCGTGTGGCACCGGTCACCGCGAACTTGATACCAGGTGGGCCCGACCGGACCGGCCGGTGCCGAACCCGGCCGCGGCAGCCGGC
>NZ_JAFRFW010000255.1:0-7059 GCF_017434145.1 Saccharopolyspora sp.
ACCGAGCAGCCGCAGCGTGATGCCGCGCGGCACGAACGCGCCGAAGCTCTGCCCCGCCGCCGGCCCGTCGACCTGCGCCTCAAGGACTGGCACGAGGTCTACGAGGAGCTCAACGAGACGACGCTCAAGAAGCAGGCCGGGCGCTGCATGGACTGCGGCATCCCGTTCTGCCACCAGGGCTGTCCGCTGGGCAACCTCATCCCGGAGTGGAACGACCTGACCTGGCGCGGCGACTGGGCCGATGCGATCCAGCGGCTGCACGCCACGAACAACTTCCCGGAGTTCACCGGGACGTTGTGCCCGGCGCCGTGCGAGGCGGCGTGCGTGGTGGGCATCAACTCCGATCCGGTCACCATCAAGCAGGTCGAGATCGAGATCATCGACAAGGCGTGGGACGAAGGCTGGGTCACCCCGCAGCCGCCCGCGGCCAAGACCGGCAAGAAGGTCGCGGTGATCGGCTCCGGCCCGTCCGGGCTGGCCGCCGCGCAGCAGCTGACCCGCACCGGGCACGACGTGGTGGTCTTCGAGCGGGCCGACCGCCTCGGCGGGTTGCTGCGCTACGGCATCCCCGAGTTCAAGATGGAGAAGCACCGGCTGGACCGGCGGCTCGGGCAGATGCGGGCCGAGGGCACCGAATTCCGCGCCGGCGTCAACGTCGGCGTGGACGTGACCGTGCAGCAGTTGAAGTCCGATTACGACTCCGTCGTGCTGGCGGGAGGCTCCACCGCCGCCCGCGACCTGCCGATCACCGGTCGCGAGGTGCGCGGCGTGCACCAGGCGATGGAGTACCTGCCGCTGTCGAACAAGGTGCAGGAAGGCGATCTGGCGACCTCGCCGATCGACGCTGCCGACAAGGACGTCGTGGTCATCGGCGGCGGTGACACCGGCGCGGACTGCGTCGGCACCGCGCACCGGCAGGGCGCGCGGTCGGTCACCCAGCTGGAGATCATGCCGACGCCGCCGTCCACGCGGCCGGACGCCCAGCCCTGGCCGACCTACCCGATGATCTACCGGGTCTCCTCGGCGCACGAGGAGGGCGGCGAGCGGCTGTTCTCGGTCAACACCCAGGAGTTCCTGGGCGACGAGAACGGCGAGCTGCGCGCGCTGCGGCTGGTCGAGGTGCGCCGCGAGGACGGGAAGTTCGTGCCCGTCGAGGGCAGCGAGCGGGAGATTCCGTGCCAGCTGGCGTTCCTGGCGATGGGCTTCGTCGGCCCGGAGAAGGAGGGCCTGCTCGACGAGCTCGGGGTGGATCTCGACGAGCGCGGCAACGTCGCGCGCGACGAGAACTTCATGACCTCCGTGGACGGGGTCTTCACCGCGGGCGACATGGGCCGCGGGCAGTCGCTGATCGTGTGGGCGATCTCGGAGGGCCGTTCCGCGGCCGCCGGGGCGGACCGCTACCTGACCGGCCGGGACGTGCTGCCCGCGCCGATCGCACCGACGGATCGTCCGCTGACCTGAGCCACCGCCTCCGCGCTGGCCAGCTCGGCGCGGGGGCGGTGATCCACCTGGGCGCCACCGGGACCAGAGCGGTCCCGGTGGCGCCTTTTTGGCTGGTGACGGATTTGCGGCGGCCTGCCGCCCAGTCATTTAGTTGCGAGAAACACCTTTATTGGTGGCGGCTGTTGCGCGACCATGGAGGTGCGGGCGCCAGCGCCGGTGGCCGCGCGGCGGGCAGGCATCCGCCGGCCCGCGCACTCACTCGCTCTGAGGGGAAAATGAAGCACTTCGCGTTCGTCAGCATGCCCGCGCACGGTCACGTCAACCCCACATTGCCGATCGTTGAAGAGCTGGTCCGGCGCGGCCACCGGGTCAGCTACGGCGTCGGCGCCGCGTTCGCGCCGGTGGTCGAGGCGGCGGGCGCGACCGCGGTGCCCACCGGCAGCGAGATGCCGCAGCTGCCCTCGAATTTCGGCGGCACGTTCGACCCGGAAGCGATGGCGCCGTTCATGCAGCACCGGCTCGCCGACCTGCGGGAGAACTTCCCCGTGCTGCTCGAGCACTTCCAGCAGGATCCGCCGGACGCGGTGTGCTTCGACGACGGCGAGATCTCCGGGCCGATGCTGGCCGAGAAGCTGGGCGTGCCGGACGTGGCGCTGGTCCCGCACTTCGCGGGCAACGAGCGCTTCTCGTTCCGCGACCTGCTGCGGGAGCACTCGGCCGATGCGTTCGACCACGAGGAACACCCGGTGTTCCAGGACTTCAAGGCGCGGCTGGCGGAGATCAAGACCGAGTTCGGGGTGACCACCGAATCCGGCGGGTTCGGGCAGACCATCCCGTCCTCGTTGAACCTGGTGTTCCTGCCCGCGGAGTTCCAGATCGCGGTGGAGACCTTCGACGAGCGGTTCCGGTTCATCGGCCCGTCGGTCGGCGGGCGCGCGGAGTCGGACTGGCGGCCCGCGGACTCCGTGAAGCCGCTGCTGTTCATCTCGCTGGGCACGATCTTCAACCAGCGCGCGGACTTCTTCCGCACCTGCATCGAGGCGTTCCGGGACAGCGGCTGGCAGGTCGCGATGTCCATCGGCAACGTCGTCGAGCCCGCCGAACTCGGCGAGATCCCGGACGACTTCGAGGTCCGCCCGAGCTTCCCGCAGCCCGCGGTGCTGCGGCACGCCAGCGCGTTCCTCACGCATTCCGGCATGAACTCGACGATGGAGGCGCTCTACTACGGGGTGCCGCCGATCGCGGTGCCGCAGATGCAGGAGCAGCAGGCCAACGCGCGGCGGCTGGAGGAACTCGGACTCGGGCGGTACCTGGACTCCGACGAGATCACCGCCGCGCAGCTGCGCGATGCGGTGCAGGAAGTCGCCGAGTCCTCCGAGATCCGCGCCGCCGTGCACAAGATGTCCGAGGCCGTCCGCAACTCCGGCGGCGCCCCGGCGGGCGTCGACGCCTTGGAGGCGCACCTCGGCGGCTGATCCACTGAGGTCTTTCCAGGAGTGAACGGACCGTTCGTCCAATCTAGCCGGACGAACGGTCCGCTCACTCTGAACGAGCGGGTTGCTCCGCGGCCGCCAGGTGGGTCAGGAAGCTCGTCCAGCGGCGCCGGTCGAAGCGCAGGATCGGGCCGTGCGGGTCCTTCGAGTCTCGTGCGAGGACTGCGCTGGGCAACGCCGCCACCTCGACGCACGCACCCTGGTTCATGCTCCGCGACGACCGCTTCCAGTCGATTTTTAACGGATCCACGACTTGCTCCTCGTCACGGGAGTTCGGTGAGTACTGCTTCGATGAACTCCCGTGAGTCTTCCTCAGACAGGGCCTCGTTGCGAAGACTTTTCGCAACTGCGAGGTAGGTCTCCGCCAGCAGTGGGTCTCCGACGTCGTAGCGCGCACCCAGCACCGGATGCCCCTCCAGGAAAACGCCTGGGCTGAAGCTTGCGAATTCGAGAACGATGAACTTCCCATCCATGCCGCTGTGGGCACCTGCCGAAGTCGGCAGCACTTGGATGCGCACATGCGGCAAGGTGGCCACCTTCACGAGGTGCGCGAGCTGGCCACGCAGGATCTCTACGCCGCCGACCGGACGGCGCAACGCGGACTCCTCGATAACGGCGTCAAGTCGCAGCGGAGCCGAGTCGTGCAGCCGCCGCTGCCGCTCCAGGCGGAGCTCGGCGACGGCTCGGCGGTCCTGGGCAGCGACGCTGCGACTGGCCTCGGTAAGAGCTTCAGCGTAGTCCCTGGTCTGCAAAAGTCCCGGTATGACGAGTTGTTCGTAGTTGAACTCCCGGGCAGCTTCCCCTTCGGAACCGAGGAAGAAGGCGAACCAGTCCTCGACGATGTCGGCGTACGGTTCCCACCAACTCGGTTCCGCCGAGCTCTTCGCCTGCGCTACCAGGTTTTCGACCTCGGTCTCGGGAACCCGGTAGAAGCGCAACAGATCCCGCACGTCGCGGTGTTGGAGGCGGTACATGCCCGCTTCCATCTGGCTTACCTTGCCGCGTGAGCACCCGAGCTCCTCGGCTGCCTGCTCGGCTGTCTTCCCAGCCTCGTTTCGGAACTGCCGCAGGGCCGCTCCGATGCGTCGACGCGTTGACGCGGGATCGCTTCTCACTGCAACCAACCTCCTCGCGCGCCCCAGTGTGCCTGTCGCCTCGGCTTACCCCGAAGTGATCACCCGATCGTGATCTAGGGCAGCTAACGGTTAGCCAGTAACGTGTTAGCGGTCAGTGTAGAGGCATGGATGGAGGAGCCATGAACGTGGATCTGTCGGGCATCCTGGCGGCGCCGTCGGATGCGGAGTTTCAGCGGGAGTTGCGTGAGGTGGTGGCGTTCGACGCGCCGAGGGTGTTCGCGTTGTGCGAAGAGGAAGGTGTGCGCGAAGACGGGTACGTGCGCTACTGGGGTTTGGCCTTCGACGACTGCGCGGAGGTGATCAGTACCGTGGACGATGCACGGGTGCGTTTCCGTTCCGTCGAAGCTGCCTGCGCGCGCCTGGGGCGCCGCCGCAAGATGCATTTGATCTGGGTGGAGACCGCAGTGGCATCGGCAGGTGACGGGGCGCGGTAGCGGGCGCGGGAACATTTGCGAACTTCCGGCTGGAAAGCCCGAAACCAGGGCGGGCCAGATTTTCGGGGAATGGGTTCCGAATCCGGGACATCGGCCGCTGCCCCGGATTCGGTGTAAATCACGGCCGTCCGGCGCCGGTCAGCTGAGGTTCACGTCTGCGCAGCTGTAGAAGGCGTTGTCGGTGTCGGCGATCTCCCACGCTGCGAAGATCATGTGCTTGCCGTGTTTGCCAGCGGGCAGTCGGACGTCGTGGGCCTCGGTGTCGCCGGGTGTCTTGCCGCCGTAGTCCACCGTGGCGAACGGGGCAGGCTCAAGCTGATCCCTGGTCAACGGCTTGTTCGGATCCCAGTTGTCCTTGGTGATGAAGTAGCGGTACGACTCGGTGGGGTGCGATGCGGTGTTCTTCCAGTGGAATTGGACGTTCTGCCCGGGCTTGAGGTTCGTGGCGGGCCAGTCGCCGCCGCGCGGGTCGTCGAGCTGCCCGAACGTCGGGTTGTCCGCGCTGCACAAATGCCCGTCCGCCGGGCCTTGCTGCGGGAAGTTCCCGGGGCCTTCAACGCTCTGCGGCTCCCACTGGATCGGTCCGCAGTCACCCGCTGCACCGTTGGCGCACACGGCTTGGCGGCTGGGCGGATTCTCGGTGAAACCGTGCGCCTGAGCGAGGCCGGTCGTGATCGCGGGCGCCAGCAAGGTGCTCAGGCCGAGCAGCGAAATTCCGATCGAGCGCGCTGCGCGCTTCGTGGTCATGCAACTCCTTTTCGGGGTTCTCCGCGGAAGGGTTAATCCTTTTCGGCCCTTCCGGGCGGAGAACTTTAGTAGCCCGGAAACAACTCACAAGACCTGATCATTATGATTACCGTCACGTAACGCTGCGATAAAGTTTAACGAAGGCTTTCATGTGCGCAGCGTGCTTCCCGAATGACTCCTGGTCAGTCATTTTCCGATGAATTTATTGGCGCGTTGATCGCTTTCGCGGAAACCGGTCGTCAGCCGCCGGAGGTGACGCGCACCAGCGCCGGCCGGATGAGCTGGCCGTGCGTGCGGTAGCCGGGGCGCAGCACCTCGGCGACCACGGCGTCGGCCTGGACATCGTTGCCGTGCAACGGAATCACGTTGCTGGAGTCGGAAGGAGCGGCCTCGTGCTGTGCCGGGTCGAACGGTTCGCCCAGCGGGTCGATGCGGTGCAGGCCCTCGGCGGCGAGGGTCTGCTGCAACTGCTTGTGCACCGCGCCGAGCGCTTCCGGATTGTGCTTCGCGCCGAGCTCGACGGCGTCCAGCACCGGCAGCAGTTCCCGCAGCAGCCCTTCGGCCGCGCGATCCAGGTTGGCGGTCTGCTCCCGCAGCATCCGCTTGCGGTAGTTGTCGAATTCGGCGGCGAGCCGTTGCAGCGAGGCCAGATGTTCGTCGCGTTCGCCGCGCAGCCGGTCGAGCTGGTCGGCCGGATCGGCGGACGCCTGCGCGTCGGTGCGCGCGGGCTCCGGCGGGCCGATCAGATCGGTCACCACGGTCGGGCGCCGCCGGGGATGTTCGGCCGGGATCGGCAGCGCGTTCGGCGGGTCCTGTTCGTCGTGCGCCACGCCGGCTCACTCCTTCCGGCCGGTGTTGTCGTCGATGATCTCGGCATCCACCACGTCATCGTCGGAGGAGGCCGAACCGCCCGAGGGCCCCGAACCGGCACCCGAACCGCCGGAACCCGAACCACCGCCCCCGGAGCCGCCTGCTTCCGAACCACCGGAATCCGAATACAGCGCCTGCCCGAGCGACTGCGACTCGGCGGAGAGCTTGTCCAGCGCCGTGCGGATCGCCGCCACGTCCTGGCCGCGCAGCGCCTCGTTGGTCTCGCCGATCGCGCCGCGCACCCGGTCCTTGACGTCGGCGGGCAGCTTCTCGTCGTTGTCGCTGAGGACCTTTTCCGTCTGGTACACCAGGGTTTCCGCCTGGTTGCGGGTCTCGGCCTCCTCGCGGCGCTGCCGGTCCTCCTCGGCGTGCGCCTCGGCGTCCGAGACCATCTGGTCGATGTCCTCCTTCGGCAGCGCGGAACCGCCGGTGATCTGGATGGACTGCTCCTTGCCGGTGCCGTGGTCCTTGGCGCCCACGTGCACGATGCCGTAGGCGTCGATGACGAACGAGACCTCGATCTGCGGCACGCCGCGCAGCGCGGGCGGCAGCCCGGTGAGGTCGAAGCTGCCGAGTTTGTTGTTGTGCGCGGCGATTTCCCGTTCCCCTTGGAAGACCTGGATCTGCACCGAGGGCTGGTTGTCGTCGGCGGTGGTGAAGGTTTCCGAGCGCTTGGTCGGGATGGTGGTGTTGCGCTCGATGAGCTTGGTCATGATCCCGCCCTTGGTCTCGATGCCCAGGGACAGCGGGGTCACGTCCAGCAGCAGCACGTCCTTGACGTCGCCGCGCAGCACACCGGCCTGCAGCGCGGCACCGACGGCCACGACCTCGTCCGGGTTGACGCCCTTGTGCGGTTCCTTGCCGCCGGTGAGTTCGCGGATCAGCTCGCCGACCGCGGGCATCCGCGTCGCCCCGCCGACCAGCACCACGTGATCG
>NZ_JAFRFW010000256.1:0-2782 GCF_017434145.1 Saccharopolyspora sp.
ATCTGGTGCGAATCCAGCAGTGCCCGCTTCGCCGCGGGGGTCAGCGCGGGCGGCTGCTCGGTGGCGGTGCCCTCCGGCAGCTCCTGCTCGATGCGCTGGGCCAGCGTGGACGGGTCCGTCCCGGCGCGCGCGAGCATGCCGCGCGCGGTCTCGGAGCGGGTCGCCGCCCACAGCAGGTGGTGCGAGTCCAGATCGCGCCCGCCGTGCTCGGCGGTCAGCCGGGCCGCATCGGCGACCATCTCCTGCGCGTGCCTGCTCATCAGGCGCGTGATGTCGACCCGCTGCGGCTGCTGCGGCTGCTGTGGACCTTCCCCGCCCCCGCCCATGAAGCGGGCCAGGAAATCGTCGAACGGGCTGGAACCGAAACCGCCACCGGGTCCGAAGAAGCCGGTCATGTCCACCTCTCTCGTTCGCGCACTCCTCGTAGTCCGTGTTTCCCGCGGGTGTCATCCGTCCAAACACGTCCTCCGCGGCCGGAAATTCCTGATCGCTGTGGTCGTGCGCACACCGCTCACAACGGGTGCGGGTTCTCGTGCAGGTCGGCCAGCAGGTCGCCGTCGCGGTCCAGGCGGTGCAGCACCTGATCGCTGGTGAACCTCAGATCCTCCGGTTCGCGGCACGCCCGCACCTCGTCCCAGGTGACCGGAGTGGACACCGTCGGCTGCGAACGGGCGCGCAGCGAGTAGGGCGCCACCGTGGTCTTGGCCGGGTTGTTCTGGCTCCAGTCCAGGAAAACCTTGCCTGCGCGCGCCGAGCGATTCATCTTCGCGAGCAGCTCGCCCGGGTGCTCGGCCTCCAGTCGCAAGGCGATTTCCTTGGCGTAGGCCGAAGTCCGCTCCGCGCGGGTGGTGCGCACCGGGCAGTACAGCTGCAATCCCTTGGAGCCGCTGGTCTTCGGATAGGCGCGCAGGCCCTCGGCGGTCAGGATCTCCCGCAGGAGCTCCGCCGCCCGGCAGCATTCGACGATCGTGGCGGGATCGCCCGGATCGAGGTCGAACACCAGCAGATCCGGGCAGTTCCGCGAATCCTCCGGCCCGACCGTCCACTGTGGTACGTGGAGTTCGAGCGCCGCCAGGTTCGCCGTCCACACCAGCGTGGGCAGCTCGCCGATCAGCACGTGGTGGTTCACCGCGCGGCCGCGGCCTTGCGCGCCGCTGACCAGCCGGGCGGTCGGCACCCAGTCCGGGGCGTGCCGGGAGACGTCCTTCTCGTAGAAGGAGCCGCCGTCCACCCCGTTCGGGAACCGGATCAGCGTGGCGGCCCGGTCCCGCAGGTGCGGAAGCATCACCGGGCCCGCCCGCCGGTAGTAGTCGATCACGTCGCGCTTGCGGAAATCCGCGGCCGGGTACAGCACTTTGTCCAGGTTGGACAGTTCCAGCCGCTGGTCCTGCACCTGCTCGGTCACCCGCTGCGCGGTCATGGCGTCCGCCCGGGCATCAGGAGGCGCGGCGTGGCGCGTTCTGCGCGTCGCGCACCGCGGCCTCCAGGTCGGCGCGGTTCATCTTCGACCGCCCGCGCACGCCGAGTTCCTTCGCACGGCTGTCCAGTTCGCCCTTGCTGAGCTCGCCGAGCTCGTCGCGCTCCGCCCGCTTGCCGCGCCCCCGGCTGCGCTTTTTGTGCGCCTGATCGACGCTGCGCCCTTGGCGCGCCTCATCGACGCTGCGCCGCAGCGCCTCGGTGAGGTCGGTGACGTTGGTCGCCTGCGGCGGCGCCTCGCCTGGCTCGGGTTCGATGCCGCGGGCCTTCTCCTCGACCAGCTCCTCCACCCGGGCGGTGTAGGTGTCCGCGTAGTCCTCCGGCTGCCAGTCGCCGGTCATCGACTCGATCACCGACTCGGCCATCTGCAGTTCCTTGTCCGAAGGCGCGGACTCGATCTCGCCGACGATGTCGCCGGGATCGCGGATCTCGTCGGCGAAGAACAGCGTGTTCAACGCCAGCGCGGTCTCGTCGGCGCGGACCGCGCTGAGGTATTCCTTGCCGCGCAGCACGAACGTGGCGATCCCGACCTGGTTGGTCTGCTCCATCGCGCGGCGCAGCAGGTCGTAGGGCCGCTGGTTCTCCTTGGCGTTCGGCGCGAGCCAATAGGTCCGCTGGAAGTACACCGGGTCGATCTCGTCGAGGTCGACGAACGAGGTGATGTCGATCGTGCGGGAGCGGCCGGGGGCGATCTCGTCGAGCTCCTTCGGCTCCACCGTCACCAGCTTCCCGTCCACCTCGCGGCCCTTGACGATGTCGCCGTAGTCGACCTCCTCGCCGGTGCGCTCGTTGACACGCTTGTAGCGCACCCGGTCCGAGGTGCCGCGTTCGTACTGGTGGAACGAGATGCCGTGGTCCTCGGTGGCGGCGTAGAGGCCGACCGGGATGGTCACCAGCCCGAAGTTGATCGAGCCGGTCCAGATCTTGCGCGCCATGACCTGCCTCCTTCACCGCCGGCCCAGCACGACCAGGCGCCGCCGCCCCGCAGATCGCACGACACCGGGGCGGGACGACGGCAGCCCCAGGTTTCCCCGGCGGGCGTGCCACCACACACCGCGAGCCGGGAGCGTTCACGAGTGACCGGTCCGTTCGGCCGATCCACTGGGACGAGCGGTCCGCTCACCGGGAGGTGCGGAGCCGGTGGGTGCCGTCGGGCAGGAGTTCGGTGTGGCCCCGGGCGGCGAGGTGTTCCAGCAGGGGCACGGCGACCCGCCGGGACGTGCCCAGCGCTCGGCGGGCCTGGCTGAGGGTGAACGGGGCCGGCAGCTCGGCGAGCAGGTCCAAGGCTCGGCGGTCGGCGCCGGGC
>NZ_JAFRFW010000257.1:0-2439 GCF_017434145.1 Saccharopolyspora sp.
CACCCGCTCTACGACGGCCTCGTCGAGGCGCCCGACGCGGACGGATACCGCGGCGTCCTCCGGTGGAACTTCGAGAAGTTCCTCGTCACCCCGGACGACGTTGTCGCCGCCCGCTTCGCACCGACCGTCGAACCCGATTCGCCCGAGGTGCGCGCCGCCATCGAGCGCGTCCTTCCCCGCTGACCCGCCCTCCGGACCGGCGCCGTCCGCAGTGGGCGGACAGCGCCGCCGCTTGGTGCGCAGGTAGTCGCCGACCACGGCCGCACCGAGGCCGTCCGCGGTCGGTGCCACGACCCGGCCGCCGCCGCGGCGGGCGACGATGTTCACGAACCGCTCCAGGCGCGGGTCCTCGCCGAGCATGAACACGCTCAGCGTCGCGCCCAGCCGGTGCAGCGAGTCCACTTCGGACAACGTGACGCCGAGGGTGCGCGGCGTGGGCGGGTACTGGAACACCGCTTCGCCGTCGGTTTCCAGGTGAGCGGTGGGTTCGCCGTCGGTGACCACCAGGACCACCGGCTGCGCGTCGGAGTTCCGCCGCACGTGCCTGCCCGCCAGCAGCAGCGCGTGGTGCAGGTTCGTCCCCTGCTCCCAAGTGCCTTCCAGCGCCGCCAGCTCCCGACCGTCCACAGTGGACGCATAACGGCCGAAGGTGACCAGTTGCAGGGCATCCGAGCGGTAGCGGGTGGCCACCAGGTGGTTCAGCGCCAACGCGGTGCGCTTCATCGGCACCCACCGGCCATCCTGCACCATCGACCACGAGGTGTCCACGCACAGCGCCACGGCCGCGCGGGAACGCTGCTCGGTCTCGGCGACCTCCAGGTCATCCACCTGCAGCAATGGCGACCGCGGGCCCTCGGCGGCGCGGCGCAGCACCGAATTGCGCACCATCCGGCCGGCGTCCCACGGTTCCGTGTCGCCGTAGGACCACGGCCGGGTCGTGCCGGTGAGTTCCCCTGCCGCGCCCGCCCGGTCGGTGTCGCGTTCGCCCTGGCGGCTGCGCAGCTGCGAGATCACCGACTGCAACGCGGTTTCCCCGAGCCTGCGCATCGCGCGCGGGCTCAGCTGCAGGGTGCCGTCCGGAGCACGCTGCAGCAGGCCCTGCTGCCGCAGCTGCCGCTCGATCTCGGAGAGCCGCTGCGCGTCCACCACGGCCTGCTCGCCGAGCTGGCGTTCCAGTGCCTCCAGGTCGATGTCCTGCAGGCTCGCGCCCGGGTAGGACTGGCCGAGCTGCTGGGCGAGCTGCTCCAGCTCACCCAGCTCGGCCATCGCCTCGGTGGCCTCAGCCAGCCCCATCGGCTGATCACCGCGGAACCGCCCCCGGCCGGACCAGTCCTCGCCGGGACGCAGCGACTGCAACTGCTGATCCATCCGGTTCAGCGCCTCGCCGATGCGCGGATCGCCGAACGCCTGTTGCGACAGCTGCGACAGTTCGGCGCGCTGCTGCTCGCTCATCGAGTTCAGCATCCGCTGCGCCGCCGCGGAACGGGCGGCGAGCGCGTCGATCAGCTCGTCGACGTTGCGCGGATTCTCCGGGAAGAACTCGCCGTGCTCGGCCATGAACTCGTCGAACCGCCGCGGCACGTCGGCATCGCCGCGGGCGTGCGCGGCCAGCAGCTCGGAGAGGTCGTCGAGCATCTTGCGCACCCGCTCGACGTCCTCCGGGGTGGTGTCCTGCAGCGCTTCCTTCATGCCCTTGAAGCGCTGCTCGAGGAATTCCGAACCCAGCATCCGCTGGATCTCCTCGAAGGTTTCCCGCGCGTCCTGGGATCGCCAGTCGTAGTTCGACAGCTCCTGCACCGAACCGGCCGCGTCCGGCGGCAGCGCGTCCAGCTGCAACTCGCGGAACCGGGCGTCGTCGCCTTCCTCGGCCGCCAGCGACTCCCGCTCCTGCGCCACCGCGCGGTCCAGCAGCCTGCGCACCTCCTGCAAGGTGCCGTCCAGGTTGTGCCTGCGCTGCAGCTCCGAGCGGCGCTGCCACAGCCTGCGGGTCAGTTCGTCCAGACCAGACGTTTCGCGCGTGCCGGTGCGCAGCATCTCTTCCAGCGCCGACCGCGGCGACGCGCCCTCCATCACGTCGCGCCCGATCTGGTCCAGCGCCTCGCGCAGGTCCACCGGCGGCTCCAGCGGATCGGAGCCGCCGTGCCATGCTCCGTAGCGGTAGCGGCGCGGCCTCGGAGTCATCAGCCGTACACCGACCGATCTTCGTCGAAGTCCTTGGCCAGCTTCTTGTTCAGGTACAGCGATTCCAGCGCCAGCTCGACCGCGCTGGCGATGCGCCCGGACGAGTCGTCCGCGCGCACGCCGAGCCGTTCGGCGACCTGCTGCAGCACCGGCAGCTCCGGCAGCGCGGTGAGCACGTCGCCGCCGCTGATGCGCTCGCCGGTGGCGACCTGGTGCCCACCGGTCACCGCTTCGACCAGCGAACGCAGGTCCAGCCCG
>NZ_JAFRFW010000258.1:0-11195 GCF_017434145.1 Saccharopolyspora sp.
GCAGTTCTCGGAGTTCCCGGGAGCGGAGCGCACCGGGCCGGGGTTCGCGGGCGGTCGGCATACCGCTCATCTTGCGCCTGCCGGTGCTCGCGGCGGGTCGGCGGCCTGCGGCAACGGTTCCGTCCATCACAACTCGATCACCAGTTCGGATGAACTCGCTCAACTGTTCGACCCGGCCGGTCGATGGTTCTTGCAGAGACCGGTGACGAGCGGAAGCGGTGATGACGATGGGCGTGCGGCTCCAGGACCGCAACGGCTGCGAACTTCCCGGCGCGCTGCCGGTGGCCGCGGCGGAGGCGCCCCGGCCACCGGCGCTCAGCGCTGCCCGCGGCCCGGTGGCGCGGTCAGTAGTACCAGGGGAACTCGCTCCAGTCCGGCTCCCTGCGCTGCAAGAACGCATCGCGGCCCTCGACCGCTTCGTCGGTCATGTACGCGAGCCGGGTGGTCTCGCCCGCGAACAGCTGCTGGCCGATCAGCCCGTCGTCGATGGCGTTGAAGGCGTACTTGAGCATCCGCTGCGCGGTGGGCGACTTGCCGTTGACCTCCCGCGCCCACTGCAACGCGGTCGACTCCAGCTCGGCGTGCTCGACGACCTCGTTGACCATCCCCATCTCGTGGGCCTGCTGGGCGGAGTACGGGCGGCCGAGGAAGAAGATCTCGCGGGCGAACTTCTGCCCGGCCTGGCGAGCCAGGTAGGCGCTGCCGAACCCGCCGTCGAAGCTGCCGACGTCGGCGTCGGTCTGCTTGAAGCGGGCGTGCTCGTCGCTGGCCAGCGTGAGATCGCACACCACGTGCAAGCTGTGCCCGCCGCCGGCGGCCCAGCCCGGCACCACGGCGATCACGACCTTGGGCATGAACCGGATCAGGCGCTGCACCTCCAGGATGTGCAGCCGGCCCGCGCGGGCGGGGTCGACGGTCTCCGAGGTGTCCCCGGAGGCGTACTGGTATCCGGAACGGCCGCGGATGCGCTGATCACCACCGGAGCAGAAGGCCCAGCCGCCGTCCTTCGCGGACGGGCCGTTGCCGGTCAGCAGCACGCACCCGACGTCGCTGGTCATCCGCGCGTGATCGAGCGCGCGGAACAGCTCGTCGACGGTGTGCGGGCGGAAGGCGTTGCGCACGTCCGGGCGGTCGAAGGCGATCCGGACGGTGCCGCGTCCCGGACCGTCCTCGACGCAGCGGTGATAGGTGATGTCGGTGAAGTCGAACCCGGCCACCGGCTCCCACGCGGCGGGGTCGAACAGCTCAGAAACACGGGAGTTCAGCACGCCTGGGACAATAGGCCGAGCCCCGGCGCCCGGAACATCAGGAGGGCGCCGGCCGCGCGGTGCGGCTGCCCAGCGCTTGTCCGTCCCGGTGGCCCAGTGGCCGCCCGTTCCGGTGGCGCAGCCGGTACCGGGTCCGAATGGTCCGGTGTCCCGGGCGACACTGGGAGCGGTCCGCAGGGGGCAGCTTTCGAGGGAGTCCGGGGTGATGGGTTGAATCCGTCCGCGGCACAGGCCGAGGTCATCGTCGACGAACTGATCCGCAACGAGATCAGCCACGTCGTGCTCTCCCCGGGATCGCGCAACGCACCGCTGTCCTTCGCGCTGCACGCCGCCGACGCGGCCGGGCGGCTGCGGCTGCACGTGCGCATCGACGAGCGCAGCGCGGGGTTCCTGGCGCTGGGGCTGGCCGCCGTCGACGGCAGGCCGGTCGCCGTCGTGGGCACTTCCGGCACGGCGGCGGCGAACCTGCATCCCGCGGTGAGCGAGGCCGCGCACTCCGGCATACCGCTGCTGGTGCTCACCGCCGACCGGCCGCCGGAGCTGCGGGCCGCCGGCGCGAACCAGACGATCGACCAGCACCGGATGTTCGGCTCCGAAGTCCGGATGTTCGACGAGCTGGCGGTGGCCGAGAACCGGCCCGGTCAGCAGGCGTACTGGCGCAGCCAGACCTGCCGCGCGGCAAACGCGGCCGGGGGTTCCCCGCACTCGGGGCCGGTGCACTTGAACCTGCCGTTCCGCGAGCCGCTGGTGCCGGACGGCGACCTCGACTGGTGCGAGTCGCTGGACGGACGTCCCGGCGGGGCGCGGTGGACCGAGATCGCCGAACGCGGTGGTGCGCCGAGCAGCCTGCGCGGGCTGACCGCCCGGCGCGGTCTGGTGCTGGTCGCCGACGGAGACGCCGAGGCGGCCGCGGACTGGGGCGAGCGCCACGGGTGGCCGGTCGTTTCGGAGACCGGCGGGGTGGGGCTGGCCGGTTCGGCGGCCGTGGACACCGGCATGTGGCTGCTGAACCTGCCCGAGTTCGTGCGCGAGCACCGGCCGGAACAGGTGCTGTGCGTGGGCAGGCCCACGGTCTTCCGGCAGGTGCAGTCGCTGCTGACCGACGCCGGGGTGGAGGTGCTGCTGGCGCACGGCGCCGCGGTCGACTGGCCTGCGCCCGGGCACGCCGTGCGGGAGGTGGCCCGTTCCTTCGGCGCCGCTCCGGAGCGGGAGGCCGACCCGGACTGGCTCACCGCCTGGCAGCAGGCCGACCAGAAGGTGTCCGCCGCGCTGCACGCGGCGCTGGACCTGGAGCGCTGGCCGAACGGACCGGTGCTGGCCCGCGACCTGGTCGACGAGCTGCCCGCGCGGTCGCTGCTGGTGCTCGGATCGTCCAACCCGACCCGGGACGTGGCGTTGGCCGCTCGGCACCGTCCGGACGTGACGGTGCACCGGAACCGGGGAGTGGCGGGCATCGACGGAACGGTGTCCACCGCTGTCGGTGCGGCCACCGCGCACGACGGTCCGTGCTACGCGCTGCTCGGGGACCTGACCTTCCTGCACGACAGCAACGGGCTGCTGCTGGGGCCGCACGAGCAGCGCCCGGACCTGACGATGGTCGTGTTCAACGACGACGGCGGCGGGATCTTCTCGCTGCTGGAGCAGGGCACTCCGGAGCACCGGGCCTCGTTCGAGCGGGTCTTCGGCACCCCGCACGGCACCGATCTCGCCGCGCTCTGCGCCGCGCACGGGGTGGAGCACGTCCGGGTGCGGCAGCGTTCGGAGTTCGCGCAGGCGTTGCACGGTGCGCGGGGCCTGCGGGTGGTCGAGGTCCAGGCGGACCGGACGCAGACGCGGAGTCTGCACGGGCGCCTGCAATCGGTGGTGAATTCCGCGCTGCTCGGCTGATCCCTTCGCCGCCACCTGTTGAGATCGCCGGTTCCCAATCATCGGGAGGCGCATCGGCGGGCCGCTTCTGCTCATCGCGGCTCCAGCGCTGTGCTCCCGGTGTCGGCGGAAAGCGGTGCACGTCGCCGCGCAGTCCTTAGTGGACACTCTTGAGCTGCGGCGTGAGTCGATCTGAGCGGGTCGCGTGATTGCGCGACAGTGCTCCGCACGCGGACACCGGCGGCATTGCCGAAAATTCTCGCTTCCTCTGGGAAAAAACCCACCCGGCAGTGTGTCGCGGGGTTTGCGGTGCGATTCGTAGGCTGCGGCGAGCGAACCTGATCTTCGGGAGGTGTGTCCTGGTGTTCCGACGACATGGACTGCGAGTCGCCGCCGCCACGTGCTGTGCCGCGGCCTTCCTCGCGCAGCCCGCGGCGGCGGGGACCGGGAGCCCGGGCGCACCGGGTCTGGGCGACCCGTACTTCCCGGAGTACGGCAACGGCGGCTACGACGTCTCGCACTACGACGTGCAGCTGCGCTACGACCCGGCCGATGATCACCTGGCGGGGACCACGACGATCGTGGCGAACCCGACGCAGGACCTGTCCGCGTTCAACCTCGACTTCGCGCTCCCGGTGAAGTCGATCCGGGTCAACGGCGCGCCCGCCGAGTTCGGCCAGCGGGGCAGCGAGCTCACCGTGACGCCGTCGCAGGACCTGCCCGAAGGCGCGCCCGCCACCTTCGTCGTCGAGTACGCCGGGGTGCCCTCCAGCGTCGAGGTCGGCGGCACCAACCCGTGGATCCGGACACCGGACGGCGCGCTCGCGGTCGGTCAGCCCGAGATCTCCGCGTGGTGGTTCCCCGGCAACGACCACCCGCGGGACAAGGCCACCTTCGACATCTCGGTCGCGGTGCCGGACGGCACCAAGGTGGTCTCCAACGGCACCAACACCGACACCGAGTCGCAGGCCGGGTGGACCACCTGGAAGTGGCGCAACCCGAAGCCCACCGCGACCTACCTGGCCTTCATCGGCATCGGGCAGTACGCGGTCGAGACCAAGCCCGGCGCGTTCGGTCAGCAGTCGGTCACGGCGTACGCGGAGGATCTCGGGCCGAACGCCGGTGCGGCGCGGGCCAGCGTGGAACGCACCCCGGAGATCTTGGAGTTCCTGTCCGGGCTGTTCGGCGAGTACCCGTTCCAGACCCAGGGCGGGCTCGTGTCCGCGTCGCAGGACATGGGCTTCGCGCTGGAGAACCAGGGGCGGCCCACCTACAGCCCGAAGTTCTTCGACGACGGCGCGAACACGTCCGTGGTGGTGCACGAGAACGCCCACCAATGGTTCGGCGACTCGGTGTCGGTGGACACCTGGCGCAACATCTGGCTCAACGAGGGCTTCGCGACCTACGCGGAGTGGCTCTGGTCGGAGGCGAAGGGCAACGGCACCGCGCAGGAACTGTTCGACCACTACTACTCGGCACTTCCAGCGGACGACCCGTTCTGGCAGGTGCCGCCAGGTGATCCGGGTGTGGAGAACGTCTTCGGCGACGCCGTCTACGACCGCGGTGCGATGACCTTGCACGCCTTGCGCAACGTCATCGGGGACGAGGCGCTGCTGGACGCGGTGCGCACCTGGGTCTCGGAGAAGCGGTATTCCAACGGGAAGATCGAGGACTTCATCGCGCTGGCCGAGCAGCGTTCCGGCAAGCAGCTCGACGAGTTCTTCCGGATCTGGCTGTTCACACCGGGCAAGCCCGCGCCGGGAGCGGACAGCGGGATCCCGGAGTCGGCGACCCGTGCCGGGAGCACACCGCCGAAGTCGGTGGCCGAGATCGACGCAACGCATCAGCGGGTGCACGACCACCACTGATCGCTCGCCGGACGCGCCGCCCACCTGCACGCGGGCCGGGCGGTGCGTTCAGGCGTCGCCTTCCAGGGCTTCGCGAATCGGACGCAGTTTCGCCGCGGCCTCGGCGACCTCTTGATCGGGATCGGAGCCCGTGACGATGCCGCCGCCGGCGAACAGCCGGACCGTGCTGCCGCCGTCCGGCACTGCGGCGCTGTCGCCCGGCTGGTGCTCGATCTGCGCGCAGCGCAACGCGAGACCCAGCGCACCGTTGCCTGCTCCGTCGACCCAGCCGACCGGGCCGGTGTACCGGCCGCGGTCCATGAGCTCGAGCTTCTCGATGAGTTCGACCGCTTCGGCGGTCGGCGTGCCACCGACGGCTGCGGTCGGGTGCAGCGCGGAGGCCAGCCGCAGCAGTGCGGCGACGCCGTTGCTCGCCGCGTGCTGGTGCAGTTCGCCGCTGATCAGCGAAGCCAGGTGCAGCACGTTGCGCAGCCGCAACACCTCCGGCTGCGCAGGCACCGCCAGCTCCCCGCAGAACGGGCGCAGTTCCGCGGCGACCGATTCCGTGGCGAACGCGTGCTCCGCGCGGTCCTTGGCCGAGTCGAGCAAACCCGCGGCCAGTTCGTCGGCGCTGACGCCCGGACGGGGCCAGGCCGTCCCGGCCAGCACGTGCGAGCGCACCCGGTGCCCGGTGCGCTCCAGCAGCAGCTCCGGTGTGGCACCGACCAGCCCGTCGACCGCGAACGTCCAGCAGCTCGGATACCGCCTGGCCAGGTTGTCCAGCAGGAACCGCGGATCCAGCGGTTCCGAGGTCTCGGCCAGCAGGTCGTGCGCGAGCACCACCTTCCGCACCTCGCCGCCATTGGCCAGCGTCCGCACCGCCTCGGCGACCACGTCGCGGTATCCGGTGGCCGGCAACCGGCCGTCGCCGTAGCGCACAGTGCCCGGTCCGTGCACCGGCAACACCGGTTCGTCGGCTGCGTTTCCGTCGGCGGCGTCTTCGCCGACGGTGGTGATCCAGCGGACGCCGTCCCGCTGGCCGATCACCACCCGAGGCACCAGCAGCACGGAATCTCCCGGCTGGTCACCGAACGCCAAGCTGGTGAACGCGACGGGACCGGTGCCGGGCAGCCGGACCTCGTCGTCGACGTCCATCCGTGCGCACAGCTCGTGCCAATACGTGTCGGTCTCGGCGAAGCGGTCCGGTCCAGCGGTGTCGAACCTGGCGGCCACGCCCCAGCCGACCAGCCCGGACCCGTCCCGCACCCAGCTCATCGCGGCGCGGTTCGGCAGCAGGTCCAGCAGCGGGCGGTGGTAGCGGGGATCGTCGTCGGGGATCTCGCGGGTGCGGACGCGGAGAGGGCTCGGGGTCGCCACTCCGCCGAGGGTATGCGCACTGCCCCGCGGTAGCCGAGGTCCGGCTCCCTACAATCGGCGGCCGTGGCGAGCGAAGCGGAGTCGGAAGCGGCCGGCGGTGCGGGCGGGACCGCGGCATCTCGTTGGCCCGCGCACCGGGTGCGCCGCGTCGGGGCCCGGGCGGTGCTGGCGCTGGGCGTGCTGATCAGCTTGCTGGGCCTGTCGGTCGTGGTGGCCTGCGCGATCGACGACCGCACGATCTCCGAATCCCGCGGCAGCGGCGTCGCCGAAGTGGTCGGCACGTCGATGACCCGCACGGTCGTCCGGTTCAGCACCCCGGAAGGCGGCGTCTACATCCCGGCGAACGGGGTGCTCTACCCGGCCGGTTTGCAGAAGGGCCAGTACGTGCAGGTCGAGTACGACACCCGCAACCCCGACCTGGTGCGCGTCGCCGGCCGCGGCATGGTGCTCTCGCTGCTGCCGGTGGCCGGTGTGCTCGTCGTGCTCTGGCTGGTCGTGTTGCCGGCGTGGTGGTTGTTGCGCCGCTCCGCCGAGCGCTCCGCAGGCAGCTGATCCGGGGAATCCGTCCCTTCTGCGCCGCCTCGGGCGGGTTCACAGTGGAGCCGTGATCCCGAGACGCGGGTGTTTTCGCGGGCGCCGACGCCGGCACCGCCGTGAGGTGGTGAGCGAGATGAACGCAGTGAGCTTCGACTCCGGACCGGGACATCCCATCGAGCGGACCCGCATCAGGCCGGTGGGCAGGCAGCAGCCGGCCGGTTCCGGCGGCCACGCCACCGAGCGGGACACCGGCGCTGACCAGCAGCGCGGCTGGGTGCTGGGGACACCGCCGTCGCGGATCGTGAACCGTTCGGTCCCGCCGGGCGTCGCCGCCGTGGACCTCGCGCAGTACGGCCTGATGCTCGGCGATGACGCGTTGCTGATGGCGCACCGGCTTTCCGGTTGGGGCGTGCGCGGGCCGGACCTGGAGGAGAGCGCCGCGCTGGCGGGCATCGCGATCGACCTGCTGGACCAGGCGCGGACGCTGCTGTCCCGCGCGGCGGAACTCACCGGTGCGGACGTCGATCGGCTCGCCTACCACCGGGACAGCGGTCAGTTCCGGAACGTCCGGCTCGCCGAGATCGACTGCGGGCCGGGGCCGGGTGGTGATTTCGCCGGCACGATCGGCAGGTTGCTGCTGTTCGCCACCTGGCGGCACGCGATTTTCGAGCGGCTGGCGAGCAGCCGGGATCCGGTGCTCAGCGACATCGCCCAGCGGTGCGGGCAGGACCTGCGCAGGCACCGGGAACACGCCGCGCAGTGGGTGATCCTGCTCGGCGACGGCGAATCCCGGCGGCGGATGCTGGCGGCGCTGCACCGGTTGTGGCCGCTCGCCGGGGAGTTGTTCGCCGCACACCCGGTGGAGGTCAGGTTGGCCGAGGCGGGTGCGGCGGTGCATCCGGATTCGGTGCGCACCGACGTGGCCACCGCCGTGGACGAGGCGTTGTCGGTGGCCCGGCTCCAGTTGCCGGACTTGGCGCGGGCCGAGTTCTCCGAACGCGGCGGCCGGTACGGGGTGCACACCGAGTCGATGCCGTTCGTGCTCGCGGACATGCAGCACCTGGTGCGCGCGGATCCGGTCGAAATGTCCTGATCATCGTTGACGAATGAGTACTTTCCCGGACGAAATCCGGGCCGTGCCGGGTGCACTGTGGAGGCGGTGTCGCCGAAGATCCCCCGCCGTGGTCCGCCACCGACGCAAGGGGCGAGATCGGTGCGCGGAAGCCAAGCGGAAGGCACACCTGGTGATGAACGCTTTGTGGTCGGCGGTGCTGGCCGGTGCGGTCGCGGGCGCGCTTGCTGCGGCGCTGCTGCGGCTGTTGAGCGCGCGCAGCAGCCGGACCACGTCCGCGCCGGCTCCGGTGCGACCGGACCGCTACGACTGTTGGGCGCGTGACCTGGACCGTTGTGAGCAAGCCGTGTCGCGCGCTGCGAGCGCGGTGCATTCGGTCTCGTCCGCGCCCGCCCGCGAGGGACTGCTCATGGTGGTCCGGCGGATGGACGCCGAGCTGCCGAACGTGGCCGCGCTGGTCGAGCTGGGGCGCGGTTTGGCGGCCGAGAACCCGCCGGAGCAGGCGCGCGGCGCCCAGGTGCGGGGACGGGTCCGCGGGCAGGTCGCCGATGCCGCCGAACGCTTCGGCTCGATCGCCGAGGAGCTGTTGGAGATCGTTCAGCGGCTGGTGGCGGATCCGGACCTGTCCCGCCTGCGCGGTGACGTCGCGGTGCTGCGCGACCAGTTCCCGCTGCTGCGGCCGATGTCCGCGGTTCTCCGGCAGGAACCTGCCGCGCCGATGCCGTCGGAGGCCACTGCGCCGGGACCCGAGAGGTCGGAACCCGGGCGGGACTTGGGCGCTGAGATTCGGCTACCTGTCCGCTGGAAACCTGATCAGCCGGTCGCCTGCCGCCACCAGTCCAGCACTTCACCGGCCACCGCAGGCGCCGCCACCAGCAACCCGCCCGCGGGCAGCGGCGACGGCTCACCGCGCCGATCCAGCACGGCGGCACCGGACTCCGCGGCCAGCGACAACGCACCGGCCACGTCCCACTCCTCGTAGGCATCCAGCACCGCGGCCATGGCGTGGCCCAGCGCCACCTGCGTGATCGCCAGCGCGGGCGAGCCCAGCAACCGGACTCCCACTTGCGCGGCGGCCGCATTGCTGATGAACCGGTCTATGCCCGGCCACGGGCCGCTGCGGGTGAGCTCGGTGCACACGATGCCCGCGCGGGTGTCCTGCCGGTCCGCCAACCGCACCGGGCTGCCGTTCGCCCGCATCCCGCGGTCCCGCGCGGCCGCGTAGATCTGCGAGCGGTACGGGTCGGCGACCACGCCCACCACCGGCCCGTGCTCGTCGAGCATCGCCAGGCTGTAGGCGCACCACGGCAACCCGGCCACGTAGTTCGCTGTGCCGTCCACCGGGTCCACCGACCAGCGGTAACGCGCCGAGGAGCCGCGTGCGGTGAGCTGTTCGGCGACGGTCGTGCCCGCGTCGGGCGCGGAGTCGAATTCCTCGCCGAACACCGGCACGCCGGGGAATTCGTCGGCGAGCACGCGCCTGGTGTGCCGTTCCAGGGTGCGCCCGGTGTCGGTCACCCAGTCGAACGGCGAGTCGGTGTCGGCCGGGCTGGCGCCCCGCCCGGCCGTCGCGGTGATCACGTCCGCCGCATCGTTCGCGAGGCGCCCGGCGACTTCCAGCGCGCGCGACAACAGCCCGGGTTCGATGCGCGGTTGGGAGGGCAAGACCGTCATGCCGCTCCAGCGTGCGCGCTGCGGGTGACCGGGGCGCTACGCGGAGGTGGACGTGAATGGGAGTCGCGACGAGCGTTCCGTGGCGGTACCGCGCCACCTGCGAAGGACCACCTGCGGGATCGGGGGCCGCCTGCGTGTTGGGAGGAGTTTCGGAAGACGTTGGGCCTGCCGTCACGTGGCGGTCGTCTGGGCGCCGGGATGGCTCGCCACGGTGTGCACCGTGCGGATCGCCATCGTGTCGGAAAGCTTTCTGCCGCAGGTCAACGGGGTCACGAACTCCGTGTTGCGGGTGGTCGAGCACGTGCGCCGCCGAGGCGGCCAGGCCCTCGTGATCGCCCCGGGTGCCGGCCCGGAGGAGCACGAAGGAACCCCCGTGATCCGGCTGCCCGCCGTGGACCTGCCGGTGGTCTCGTCGCTGCCGATCGGGTTCCCGACCCGCCGGTTGCTGCACGCGATGCAGGAGTTCGGCCCGGACCTCGTGCACCTGGCATCGCCGTTCGTGGTCGGGGCGCGCGGCTTGGCGGCGGCGCGCAAGCTCGGTGTGCCGTCGGTCGCGGTTTACCAGACCGATGTCGCCGGATTCGCCGAGTCCTACGGGCTCGGGCTGACCGCGCGGGCGGCTTGGCGCTGGACGCGGCGGTTGCACTGCGGCGCGGACCGCACGCTGGCGCCGTCCACCTGGGCGGCCGAAGCCTTGCGCGAGCGCGGGATTCCGCGAGTGCACCGCTGGGGCCGCGGCGTCGACACCGCGCGGTTCGCGCCGGGCAAGCGGGATCGGGCGTTGCGCGCCGAACTCGCTCCGAACGGCGAACTGCTCGTCGGCTACGTGGGCAGGCTCGCGCCGGAGAAGCACATCGAAAGGTTGGCCGCGCTGCACGACGTGCCGGGTGTGCGGGTCGTGGTGGTCGGCGACGGGCCGCAGCGCCAAGACCTCGCCGAGCAGTTGCCGGACGCCGCGTTCCTCGGCTTGCAGACCGGAGAGGAACTGGCGCGGATCTACGCGAGCCTGGACGTGTTCGTGCACACCGGCCCGTACGAGACGTTCTGCCAGGCGGTGCAGGAGGCGATGGCTTCCGGCGTTCCCGCGATCGCACCGGACGCCGGTGGCCCGCGCGATCTCGTGCAGCCCGGACGCACCGGTTACCTGCTGCCCCCGCACGACCCGGACGCGCACGCGCAGGCGTTGCGGGATGCGGTGCAGGCGCTTCGGGATCCGCTGCTGCGTGCGAGGTTCGGTTCGGCCGCGCGCAATTCCGTCGCGCAACGCACGTGGCCTGCCGTGTGCGAAGAACTCATCGAGCACTACGCGGAGGTCATCGGGCGTCCGCGCGACGACCGGATGGCCGCGTGAGCGCTCGCGGCACGTAGGCTGCGAGCGTGTCTCGGGCCGGTTTGGACAAGGACCCTCGCGAGGTCGCCGCGATGTTCGACGGCGTCGCGAAGCGCTACGACCTGACCAACACGGTGCTGTCGTTCGGCCAGGACCGGCACTGGCGGCGCGTCACCCGCGAAGCGCTGGCGCCCGAGCCGGGCGAGCGGGTGCTCGACCTGGCC